>CAYGIW010000010.1:0-12248 GCA_964350035.1 uncultured Candidatus Saccharibacteria bacterium | reverse complement strand
GCATATAGTAACGGGGACGACTGAGCTTGAGGATGAGTCTGGGGCAGAGAGATCGAGCCTCGGTGGTGGGCATGCCAGTTTTGAGGCCAAAGGCCTTGGCAGGATAGCTAGCGGCTAGAATGCAGCTATTAGGCGCGGCAATCACTGCGACCGGTTTGTCTTGCAGCTTGGGATCAGCAAACTGTTCACAGCTGGCAAAGAAAGAGTTCATATCGACAAAGAGATAGCGTCGATCGCGTGGCGGCGGTAGCTTGGATAGATCCATAGCTCCACGATACCGAACAAAGACCGAAAGAGCCAGTGGAAAAGGTGAGTTTAGATAATATCAAACTGATCGGCCGACGGACTGCTGGCCGATGGCTGCGATGGTGGATTAACCGGATTGGGCGTGGTGGAATTGACCGGGGCGGCAGTCACTAGCTCGACTGGATTAGTCACGGCCGGCCGCCGCCAAAGATTAATGGCCAGACGAATTAAGGCCGTCAACAGTAAAAATAAGCCAATGAGGCCGACGCCAAGGGTCGCTAACAGGACTGGATCTTGATACCACATAGAGTCCAGTATACCATGAAGCCATGATGCGTTTACAAAAATACTTAGCCCAGGCGGGAATTGCTAGTCGCCGCGCCGCCGAAGCCTTGATTCGTGCCGGACAGGTCGAGGTCAATGGACAGGTTGTCCGCGACCCGGCCAAGACCGTTATCGCCACTGATCAGGTTAAGTATCTGGGTCAGAAAATCGAGCTCACTCAGCCCACAGTTATCTATGCGCTCAATAAGCCCAAGGGAGTGGTTACGACCTCTAGCGACGAGCTGGGTCGTCAAACAGTTCTCGATCTAGTCCCGAAGCAACCTCGAGTGGTCGCCTGCGGTCGACTAGATATGACTGCAACTGGTTTAGTTATCCTAACTAACGATGGCGATCTCTGTCAGCGCTTAACCCATCCCTCGTTCGAACATCCAAAGCGTTATCTGGTTATTGCGACTTTGAATTTGGGCGAACCGATTCAAGAACGGTTGAGTCGGTTAGAAAAGGGCATCAAGTTAGAAACAGGATTGACGGCACCGGCCGAGGTCAGTCAGGTCAAAAGACAGGACAAATTACTGAGTTTTGAGCTAACGCTCCACGAAGGTCGTTATCATCAAGTCAAAAAGATGTGCGCTGCGGTTGGACTCGATGTCGTCGCCCTCAAACGAATCCAGATAGGCAAGTTGGCATTATCCGATCTGCCCGAAGCCAAATGGCGGCTCGTCAAGCGAACCGATATCTTGTAAACTAAGCCTAATGCTCAATCGAACTTCTAATATGCGCCAGGCCGGCTGGATCTTAATGGCAACCTTATTGACCAGTAATATCTTGGGCTTTGCCCGTGATCGCTTGATGGCTCAAAAGTTGCCCGCTTACCTGACCGACATCTATTTTAATGCTTTCCGTTTGCCGGACTTTATCTTTACGGTTTTCATTCTTGGTACGGTTACAACTGCCTTTCTACCGATCTTTACCAAGCTCCAAGAACGGAGTGGTCAAGAGGCAGCCAATCGCTTAGCCAGTCAAGTTTTAGCTAACTTCGCTTGGCTGTTATTGGCGTTGACCGCCGTGCTCTACTTAGCGATGCCGAGCCTAGCGCCGCTGATCTCGCCCTTTGCCGAACCAGATCGACAGCTACTCTTAATTCAGGCCAGTCGTCTGTTGTTGTTGCAGCCGATTATCTTTAGCCTTTCTTATTTAGTTGGCTCCATCCTCAATGCGCGTAAATATTTTCTGGCCAATTCGTTAGCCCCTTTAGTTTATAATCTGACGATCATTCTCTTTATCTATTTTGGCGCCGACCGTTTTGGTTTGGCGGCGATTATCTACGGCGTTCTGGCTGGGGCGATTTTGCATTTAGGGATTCAGTTACCGAGTTTATTGGCCAGTGGCTTTCGTTTAATTTGGCCGGTAGCGACCGAGGCTAATGGTGCCGGCCCGCTTAAAGAGATTATGGCCCTGGCCTGGCCACGAACCTTGCAACTCTTATTGGGCCAACTAGTCATTCTTTATTTTGCCCGACTAGCGGCTGGATTGCCGGCCGGTTCGGTGGCGGCTTTGACCTATGCCGATAATATTCAGACCGTACCGACGGTGATCTTCGGTAACTCGCTAGCCTTGGCTAGCTTTCCCTATTTGGCCGAGGCGGCCGTTAAGAACGATCTAACTCAGTTTGCCGAGGCTTTAACGCGCGCTTGGCGAAGGATCATCTTTTTGTTAGCCCCGGCGGCGGTGGGGATCTATATCCTCCGTTACAAGATTGTCAGTCTTTTACTGGGCGTTGGTCACTTTGATGAACTACAAACTCTTTACACCGCTGAGTCACTTGGTGCCTTTGCTATTGGCTTAATCGCCGTCGGTAGTTTACCTCTGTTAATCCGGGCCGCCTTTGCTCTCGAGGCCAGCCGTCAGGTCCTCGTCACCGCCATACCCAGCACCATCCTGACGCTCGGCCTAGCTTACTCTTGGCATAGCCAAGGGCTCGGCTACGGTCCCTCGAGTCTGGCATTGGCCGCTAGCTACGGTGCCTGTTTGCAGCTAGTCCTGCTAATTCTTGCCCTGGTCCCTCGGCTCGGTTGGACCTGGCTGAGACAACTAGTCGGACCGATCGCTAAGTATGTCCTGATGAGCTTTCTGATGGCCTTAATCTTGGTCCTGATCGAGCTTTTCTGGCCCTCAAATTGGTTTAACCTCTCACCGAGCCTCGAGCTTCTAGTTCAGCTGATCAGCTCGATTACTCTTGGCGCGGCCAGCTATCTAATTCTTGCCCTGCTTTTTCGTCAACCCGAGGTGACTGATCTATGGAAAGATCGACGGATTTTTATCAAGAGCTAGATCGTCGGCCTAAGAGCTATTGCAGCTGTCGAACTTTTGCTGCAGTTTTGCTTATTTTAGGGATACTCTTGGGTTTGGCTATGGTGCGACTAGGACGATTGGTCTCGATCCGCTTTGACCGGACACCACAGAATATAGAGCAACTCGAAAAATCTCGAGCTAGCCTACAACAAAAATTAGCCGAACTGAATACTAGCCGCGGTACAAACCTGTCTCTGACGATCACCGAGGCCGAACTAACCGCTCTCCTGCGTCAACAAACAACCGGTTTGAAACGAGTCGGACTGAGCGAGCCGGAGGTGACGATTCAGCCGGATAGTCTGACATTGGTCGCAGACTCCGATCAGTTAGTGAAGACACAGCTAACGCTTAAGTTGAGGCCCCGACTAGTCGAAGATAAGTGGCAATTGGAGATCCTAAGCATTCAGGCGGGACAGCTTCAGCTGCCGCAGTCATTAATCGCTCCGCTTCAAAGTCAATTAGCCAAGGCGCTGGAACAGGCCTTTGATCAGGCTGCCAGGGCCGGCGACGCAGCTGACTCAGCCGATTCGGCCGGCTCGGCCGACTTGATCTGGCGCTCGATCGAACTCGATAACGGTTTACTGAGATTAAGCGCTCTGCGTCAATAGTTGTATAACAGGTTTGATTAGCTTATAATCGAACGACAATGCAAATTCGTAATTTCTGTATTATTGCTCATATCGATCACGGTAAGTCCACGTTGGCTGACCGGATGTTGGAGATTACTCAAACTGTCACCTCGGCACGAGCTCAATCGCTAGACACGATGGAGATAGAACGGGAGCGTGGTATCACTATTAAGCTGCAGCCAGTTCGAATGAACTATCGTTTTCAAGACCAAGATTATCAACTAAATCTTATCGATACCCCAGGGCACGTCGATTTTCAGTACGAAGTTTCACGTTCGTTAGCTGCGGTCGAGGGTGCCATCCTCTTAGTCGATGCCACTCAAGGCATTCAGGCGCAAACCTTGGCCAACCTGGCTCTGGCCCGCGAGCATGGCCTGACTATCATTCCAGCCGTTAACAAGATCGATTTACCGGCCGCCGAGCCCGAGCGCACCGCTCTCGAGATCGCCGAACTTTTAGACCTCGATCCTGATTCGATTCTCTTCTGTTCAGGTAAGACTGGTTTAGGCGTTCGTGAATTGCTCGAATCCGTCATCGCCCGGGTGCCAGCTCCCGAATACAATCCCTTGCAAAAGAATCTCGATTCACCGCTAGCTGCCCTGATCTTTGACTCGATCTACGATACCTATCGTGGTGTCGTTGCTTATACCCGTAATTTTGGTGGCGAGTTGCGACGCGGAGAGCGGATTCGACTGATGGCCACCCTCAAGGAGACCGAAGTACTCGAAGTAGGGAGCTTTGGCGTCGGTACCTATCGGCCGACCGAGAGCTTAGCACCTGGCGAGATCGGTTATATTATTACCGGTCTTAAAGAGGTTAAAGATGCTCGTGTCGGTGATACGGTGACCGCAGTCTCCCAACCGGTTAACGAGGCGTTACCCGGTTATCGGCTGAGCTTACCGATGGTTTATGCTGGCTTATTTACGACCACTGGCGATGATTATCCGCTACTGCGTGATGCCTTGGCCAAGTTAAAGCTCAACGATGCTAGCCTGGATTACGAACCAGAGGTCAGTAAAGCCTTTGGCTTTGGTTTTCGCTGCGGCTTTTTAGGCCTCTTGCATCTTGAAATCGTCACCGAACGGCTAGAGAGGGAATATAATCTCTCGCTCGTGGTAACGACACCAACCGTCAACTATCACCACAAGCCAGAAGGTGCCAAGATGACTTACCTCGAGCCGTTTGTGGCCCTCGAGATCATCACGCCTAAAGAGTATCTCGGACCAATCTTAGAACTAGTTCAAACGCATCGCGGACTTTATCAACAGATGACCTATGTGGGCGAACGAGTGGTTGTTCATTATCAGATCCCCTTAGCCGAGATCATTGTTAATTTTTACGATGATTTAAAGTCGGTCAGCTCCGGCTATGCCTCGATGAACTACCAACTTTTGGATTGGCGGGCCGAGGACTTAGTAGCGATGGATATCCTGATTGCCGAAGAGCCAGTCGAGGCTTTTCGCCAGATTGTCCACCGGTCGCAGCTCGATAAGCGCGGCCGTGCCTTGGTGGCCAAGCTCAAAGATGTCATTCCACGACAGAATTTCGAGGTTAAAATTCAGGCCGCAGTTGGCGGTAAAATTATCGCCTCCGAGCGCCTCTCGGCCTTGCGTAAAGATGTTACAGCCAAGCTTTATGGCGGTGATGTGACCCGTAAAAATAAACTCTTGGATAAACAGAAAAAAGGTAAAAAACGCATGAAGATGCTGGGCAAAGTCGAAGTCCCGACCTCGGTCTTTTTAGAGATGTTAAAGCATTAGTCAGTCTCGGTCCAGCAGAATACTCTTTAATAAACATTTAACCCGGCGGTAAGGCCGGGCTAAATGCGTTCTAGGATTTAACGAGTTGACGCTTGATTTAAGCGTTGTCCTCTTTTGGACCGTAGCCAACGTAGAGGGCAACGGCAGCGATAGCGACGTGGAGCCAAGTGTCAGCAGTGTTGCTGGCAATGAGGCCCAAGATCTTTTCGCCATCAGCGGTGATGAAGCCAAGGATAGCAACCAAGGCATAGATGACGCCGAAGACTTGGAAGTACATTCGAGTGGCACCGTAGCTGTTAGTTGCGGCAAAGATGGCAGCCGCACCAGAGAGGATGTGAATGATGTTATGGATTGCATCGACACCAAAGATGCCGAGAAGATTGCCGTCTGGAGTGAGCGCAGGAACGAAACCTAATACGCCAACCAAGACGAAAACGATACCTAGAACTAAGGCGATTGTTTTAGCCATGTTATGGCTCCTTTCTATTATTGACCTTATCCATATCCTAAGAGTTATTGTTCAGTCCGTCAAGAGCTGATAAGATACGAGAGCAGGCAAGGAGTTCGATGCCAATTTTAGAGCACGGTTACGCCAATCTTTTAAGTCATTTTCCCGGACACTATCATAGTCTGGTTTCGTTGGTCGTTCTAGCCATTTTAGTCCTCACCTTGGTCCAACTGATTCGTAAGAGTTGGCTCTATCTGTTGTTATTACTGATCTTCGTTCCAGCCGCTATTCCCGTCATGAGCTCACTTGGCCAAGGTATTCTAGAGTTTTTGCGCTATATCGCTAATCAGGGACAGGCTTAGCCTTGTTTCGGCTTTCGCCCTCGAAGCTACACTGTTATCTCGAGTGTCCGCGGCTCTTTTATCACCGTTATCTCGATAGCCAAACCAAAAGTATTTTACCGCCGGCTCGGCCTTATTTTACGATGGGTGCACACGTTCATCACGCCCTCAATCTATTTTTTGAGCTCAAACCTGCCGCCCGTAACCAAGCTAGTTTGCTCAAAATTTTAGATTTTTGTTGGCAAGGTAGCCACGGACCCCAGGCTGGTTTTTACTCCGAGGCTGAAGAGCAAGAGTATCTAGGTCGAGCTCAGCTGATGCTCAAGGCTTTTGCAACGAGCGAGTTTGCCAGCAGTCAACCGTTTTTCGCTAGCGAACAGACGCTTTCTAGTTTGATTCGACCAGATATCCAGCTGATGGGTCGGATCGACCGGATCGATCAGACAGCTGACGGTTTACATTTGATCGACTATAAGACCTCCAAAGAAGAGCGCGATGACCCGTACCAACTGCCAATTTACGCCATTTTAGCTCATCAACGATTTCAGCAGCCGATTGTTCGACTTTCGTACCTCTACCTCGAAAAAATGAGTTTAAGCGATATGCCAACCAATCCAGCGCGTGAACAGCAGATGATTTACGAGCTAGGTAAGATTGTCGATTCAATGCCCAAGTCCCTCGATCGTCAGTCCTGGATCTGTCCGAGTGAAACCGAGGTCTGCCCCCATATCGAGTATTTACGCGTCGCCGGCGCAGCTGTCTAAATTACAATTACCGCAGAGCTATTTCTTGGGTGTCGCTGTTGCTGTCGGACTGGCCGAACTCTGAGCGCTAGTGGCGGTATCTGGGCCATTTTTCTGGTAACGCTTAATCGCCTCGATAACCTTTGAGTCTTCTTTGAGAATCTCGGTAAACAGGACATGATCTTTGTTGATATGCATTTGGTCGGTCGGACCGTGTAATTCGCTACCGAGTTTAACCAAAGAGATCTGTTGTTCTTGGTTAGCGGCGGCTTCGGCACTACCCTGGGGCGATTGAGCGAACTGAAGATAATAGATATCTTTGAGCACTACCTCGTCGCTAGTCTCTGACTCGAGTTGGCCAAAGTAAACAACATTGCCCGTCAAAAAGACGGCGCGATAGGCCGAGGCAGCTTGGCCATCGGCCTTGCTACTACCGCCAAATTTTGGCAGCACGCCCTTATCGGTGAGAAACCACACGATAGCGGCTAAAACGACTAATAGAACGCTTAACGAGAGAACAAATCTGGCTGGTGATTGCATAGACTCCTTTGACATAATCTAGTTTAACATACTTAGCTTTTGCAGTACTAGTTTTAACTTCATCGCTTCGTCGTCAATCTGTTGCTCGTCACTGGTTAGCTGGCTCAGGGCTAAACCAATACGTTGTTTATCATAGCCTAAGCTGGCCAAGCTGCTAATAATCGCTTGATCGATCGGGGCTGGTCCGGTTACTAGTTTATTTTTAAGCTCTAAGATGATCTTCGAGGCCGCTTTTTGACCGATGCCGGGCACAGATTGCAACTCGCTGAGGTTAGCCTGATCGATGGCTAATTTTAGTCTCGCTTCGCCCAGCCGACTGATTAAGTTTAAGGCGGTTTTGGGCCCAATACCCGAGACGCTATTGAGCGAACGAAAGAGTTTGAGGCCGGATAGCTCGGCAAAGCCAAAGAGATCGAGGCTGTCCTCGCGGACGATCAGCTCAGTCCAAAATTGGCAGCTCTGGCCGAGTTCTGGCCAATCAGTTAGCGGTACCGACAGTCGGTAGCCGATCCCATTGGCAGTCTCTAAGATAATTGCTTGGCCATCGCTAGCGATGAACTGGCCTTTGATCGATCCGAATAAACTCATTTCACTCTTTCTTAACTGCCGATAGCCTCGAGGCAACGCCGCAACTCTTGGGCGGCCTGTTCCGGAGCGATTATATCAATAATTGTATCAGTCGAGAGCTCAAAACCACCATATATAGCGAGTCGTGGCAGGATCTCGATATGCCAACGATAGCTGTCGGCAAAGCGCAAATCTAGAGGCATGGTGTGGAGGACCAAATTTAAACTCAGGCCCGGCAGTAGTTTTTCATAGGCTTTGACCGCCTGGCTCAATAGTTGGCCAGTTTCGGCTATGACTTGTGGAGAAGCTTGCCCAAAGTCGGCCTCGGCAACGGTCGAATAGATTAGGCTTGCAAAAGGAAAACGGGCAGCCGGTTGAGTGAACCAAGCTGTTTGACCCAGTTGGCTGAGAATTAAGCGGTCTCGCACCATCGGCTGATCGAGGAGCTGATCGTAGAGATTGACTCCATGCGCTTGCCAGTGTTGCTCGGCGATCTGGCACTCGGCTTCGAGCCGCGGCAACGGCCAGTTGGCGGCGATAATCTGAGCATGAGGATGACGGAGCGAGGCACCAGCGGCTGGGCCGTGATTATAGAAACAGACGATATTTTGCCAGCCTGACTCTTGCCAGCCTCGCCGGCAAACCGCCTGAATCGCTAACAATAAATCAATGACCGACTCAACAGACATCCCAGTCAAATCCGGCTCGGCCATTTTATTAACGAGAATGAAGTGGTCACCGATCGCTGGTTGCTTGGGCTCAAGTTGATCGGAAAATTGTGGATACTGTTCGCCAAGCGGCAAACAGGCCGGATAGAGATTTTTGATTAACTGCCACTGACCAGCCGGGCTTAACTCGAGAATCTCCTCGTCTTTGAGCTGACAAAAGGGGCAATCGGTCCGATGCTCACTCAGTGGTAGCGAGTGGTATTCGCCAGGACGTTTAGCTCGCTCTGGAGCAATGATAACCTGTTCGTGAGTTAAGGGATCGCGTCGTAATTCAGGCATGAGAGCGTCCTACTAGAGCCTGATTAGTCATGCCGTGGGTTAAGGCAATGGCCAGCGCGTCAGCTAAATCGTCGGGTTTCGGTGTAGCTTTCAGCTTGAGCAGCAGTTTAATCATCGCCTGAACCTGCGGCTTTTCCGCCCGCCCGTAGCCAGTTACCGTTTGCTTAACCTGGAGCGGCGTATATTCATAATAAGGGAGTTTGGCCTTGGCCGCCGCCAAAAGAATGACGCCGCGAGCCTGACCGACCTGGATCGCGGTCGTCACATTACGGGCAAAGAAGAGCTGTTCGATGGCTAACTGATCGGGCTGATGGAGCTCGATAATTTCGACTAAGTGGTCGTAGAGTTCGGCTAAACGATCGTGGACCGCCTGACTTGGAAAGGTCTCGATACAGCCAGCTTGAACTAACTGCCACTGGCCAGCCTCTTGATCGACGACGCCAAAACCGATGCGAGCGGTGCCAGGATCGATGCCTAGGATACGAATAACCCCTCCTCTAACTAAATGCTTCGCCTATTATACCAGTTCAGCGTTGGTGACGACATTAGTAATATCGTCGAGATTTTCGAGCACATCAATCAGTTTAATCAGATTTTGCATTGATTCAGGTCGAGGTAAGGTTAGAGTTTGTTTGGGTAGATAAACTAGCTCGGCATTCTGAATCTCGATCTGGTGGCTCTCGAGCTGTTGTTTGACTAACATCAGATTTTTTGGCTCGGTAGTGACGATGATCATGAGCTCTTCAATCGCCAAATCCTCGGCCTCGGTCTCGAGAATGGCTAAGCTAATCGCCTCGAGTTGGTCGGCATGACTGGCTTCGATGACGATCTCGCCAGCCTGTCTAAATAAATAAGCAACCGAGCCGGCCTCGGCCAGCTTACCGCCATATTTATTGAGGGTGGCGCGAATCTCACCGATGGTGCGATTGCGATTATCGGTTAAGGTTTCAATTAAAATTGCTGCCCCATCGTGACCGTAACCTTCGTAGATAATCTCTTCGGCCTGGGCGCCACCGAGTTCACCGGTGCCTCGTTTAATGGCGCGGTCGATGTTCTCTTTGGGCATATTGCTTTTTTTGGCCATCTCTACTGCCAAGGCTAGACGAGGATTGGTCGACAGCTCTCCACCACCGAGTTTGGCGGCGATGGTGACGGCGTTACCGAGCTTGGTAAAGAGTTTGCCTCTTTTAGCGTCGGCGGCACCTTTTTGATGTTTGATAGAAGCCCATTTACTGTGTCCTGACATAACAGGTATATTCTAGGCTATTTTGTGGTTTGAGTAAAGAGTGAGGCGTCGGCCAAGCTAGTCGAAATCGTGCCGTTTTGATCGGTCCGAAAGAGGCGGACGCCAGCCTCTTGCAATCGATCGAGCGTCGCCTGATGAGGGTGCCCATAGCGATTAAGCCGACCAACTGAGATGGCGGCAACCTCAGGTGTCGTAGCGACCAGCCACTCAGGGCTAGTGCTGTTTTGACTGCCGTGATGACTCACTTTGAGATAGTCAATATCGAGCTCGGTAGTGTCTCGATAGCGAGCCAACAGATCAATTTCATTATCGAGCTCTAAGTCGCCAGTTAAGAGAGCGGATTGTGACTGAAACTCAACTCTTAAAACGATGGTGGCAACGTGAGCTTGGTCGAACGATTGGCCTTCGAGATTATGTGGCGGTGACAGAACGGTTAGCTTAACTGGTTCAAAATCGATCGCCTGTCCAGCCTCGGCGATTAAACGTTGAGCTTTGGTCAGGCTGAGCTCGTTCAAGGCCGCAGTCGCGGTCAGGGTCGTCGAGAGATTGCCGGCAACGAGATACGAATCGATCGGATAGCTTTGCAACAGCGCTTCGAGACCACCCAGGTGATCGGCATGTAAATGACTGATGATTAATAGCTCGATCTTTTCACCAGGTTCTAACCATTGACGAAGTTGGGTAGCTAGTTGACTCTGGCTTGGGCCGACATCGGCTAGGATCTGTCTATCGGCATCAATCTCTATCAGGATAGCGTCGCCTTGACCGACATCGACCGCACGAATAATTGGATACTCTAATTGTGAGGCTTTCGTATTGAGCTTGAGCTCGGGCGTCAATAAGCCGAACTCGAGAGCGAATCCAAGTAGCGTCATGGCCACCAGTAACCATTTCAGTATCTTAGCCTCCTGGCCAGTCTTGAGTGAGTTGGCTAATCTTGATCAAGCACAGATTAGCCGCTGTTAGGGCCTCGCCAAGCCAACTCTGAATATAGTTCAGCTTTAACCAGGCTACGGCTAAGTATAACGCACTAAAGACGGTGACGAATTCGGCTAATGGCACAGCCAAGAGGTTAGTCAGCCAAAAATATGGCGAGGCTCGACCGAACATGACTAAACCATAAGGTAGTGTTAGACAGCTGGCAGCCAAGGTCGAGGTTAAGCCCAAAGCGATAAATGACGGCCAGCGCTGCAACCAGTTAAGTAGCGATTGGCTAAAGCTAATTAAGCCAACTGTCGCCAAAAACGAGAGTTGAAAACTAACATTCTGCCAAGGTATCTGTCGATCGATAAGGCTCAAGAGCGTGAGACTGTAAAGCAAGAGCCGCCAATCATCAATCGGTCGACCGAGCTGCTTGGCGAGGAGTGCTACCGATAACATCGCCTCGGCGCGCAAGACCGAGGCGCTGGCGCCAAAGAGTATGGTTAAGCAGGTGGCTAAGAGCCACCGCCAAGCTCGTCGCCAAGTTGGCGGTACGGGTGCGCGAATTTGATTGAGTAATGAACAGAGAATCGTTAGATTGAATCCAGAGACGGCTACTAAATGACTGAGACCGGTTTGGCGAAAGTTGTCGATGGTTTCCGGCGCGAGTGAATCAGTATTGCCGGTGAGAATGGCTAAGTTGAGGGCTGGATGATAGGCAATCGCCTCGTTAAAGCTCTGGCTCAAGCTAGTCTGGAAAGCCGCTGGCCACGGCTTCAGCCACTCGATCAACCGTAAGCCGGGCTCTAGAGTAGAGAAGTCAGGCAGATCGGGCCAGAGCCAGCGGGCCAGTATTAAACCCAGGCAACAGCTCGGTATTAGCCAGCTTTGAATAGGGTAGCGCCGCGAGGCATGGCCGGGTTCAGTGTATTCTAGTAACTTGGGCAGTGTGAACATAGTCAAACGATAGCTAGGGAATAATTAAAAAAATCTAAATAAAACCCACTCTTGCCTGTTCGCTTTAGCTAATGTAAACTTAACTTGACAACTAAAGAAGGATAGTGCGCCATGACTAAAAATACACAACCTCAAGATTCTCAACCATTAGTTGACGAAGCGTCAGTTGCTAACGATCAACCTGACATTCAGACTGACCATCAAGC
>CAYGIW010000009.1:0-12699 GCA_964350035.1 uncultured Candidatus Saccharibacteria bacterium | reverse complement strand
TTGTAACCTGGATTTTATTGATCGTTGTGGGCTTTGGCCTCTACCTGATCGGACTCTATAACGGCCTCATTACCCTTCGCAATCGAGTTCAAGAGGCGGTGGCCGATATCGAGGTCCAACTCAAGCGCCGTTATGACCTGATTCCGAATCTGCTCGAGACGGTCAAGGGTTATGTTAAGCACGAGAAAGAGACGCTTCAGGCCGTCACCGAGGCCCGCACGGCGGCGATGAAGATTAGTGATGTGGTTGCCAAAGGCGAGACTGAAAATCAGTTAAGCCAGACGCTCAAGTCGCTCTTTGCAGTCAGTGAAAACTATCCTGACCTCAAGGCCAACCAGAACTTTTTAGAGTTTCAGCGCGAGTTGAGCGATACCGAGAACAAGGTTCAGGCTAGTCGCCGCTTCTATAACGGTATGGTTCGTGACTTCAATACCAAGCTTCAGGTCTTCCCGACCAATCTCTTTGGTCAGTGGCTAAAGTTTGTTGAGTTTAAATTCTTTGCCCTCGAGGCCGATGAGCGTCAGGCTGCGACTCAGGCTCCCAAGGTTAAGTTCGACGCTTAAATCAGAGAGCGACCAGTGAAGTATTTGGCCGCGCTCAGCAAATGGTGGCAAGGGCTCGATTGGCTCGAGCGTATTTTAGTTGTCTGGTTAGCATTGATTGCAATTGGTCGTTGGGTTAATCTGACCTCGCCGCAGGCTATCGTTTTTGACGAGGTCTATTTTCCTAAGATGGCCAGTCAGTATCTGGCTGGCGAGAGTTTTTTTGATATTCATCCGCCGCTCGGCAAGCTCTTGATTGCTCTGGGCATTCAGAGCTTCGGCGACAGTTATTTGGGCTGGCGAGTGGTGCCGGCGATCTTTGGCACCGTCTTGCCGGTTTTGGCCTATCGACTGACGCGAGTGTTCTCGGGTAGTCGGTTGATGGGGCTGATCTTGGCCCTCTTGTTACTGACCGACGGTCTCTTTGTCGTTTATGCCAGGCTTGGCCTGATGGACGAGATCATGATCGCCTTTGGCCTGTTAGCCTTAATCTTCAGCGGTCAATATTGGCGCACCGGTCGACCGACCGCTCTGATTTGGGCTGGTCTAGCCCTCGGAGCCACTATCTCGGTCAAGTGGATCGGCGCCGGTTTTTGGCCGTTGGTCCTCTTGCCAGTGCTTTGGCGTTGGCGTCAAGAACGAACCCGTTTTTGGCCCACCTTGGGCCAGTTGGTATTAGGGCTTGGTCTGATTCCTTTGACCGTCTACGTGGCGAGCTTTAGCTTTAACTGGCCCAATAACTTTTGGCCTTCACTTTGGCAGTGGCACTTAGATAGCTTTGGCTATAATATTCACCTCGACGCCACTCACCCTTTTTATTCAGTCTGGTGGAGTTGGCCGATTATGTTGCGACCGATCTGGTTTTATCATCAAGTAGTCGCCGAACAGGTGTATGGGATAACCGCCATGGCCCATCCGCTCTGGCTTTATAGTTCGACCTTGGCGGTGGTGGTGGCGAGCCTGATGGTGCTTTATGGCTGGCTCAAGCGTGAACCGAGTGGCTTGAGTCCACTAACCAACCTGGCTCTGATCGGTTTTTATGTGCTGTGGTTGCCCTGGGCAGCGGTCAGCCGAGTCCTGTTTTTTTATCACTATCTGGCCGCTTATACGCTAGCGCTGATTATCTTGGCCGAGTTTGTCAGTAGGTTGGCCAGTTTACCTGGCCGCTGGCGACGACTGCAATTAGGCCGATCGCTGATCTCTGGTTATTTGGGAGTTGGTCTAGTCGTCTTCATCCTTTTTTATCCGATCTGGGTCGGCAAGGCGATTAGCCAGGCTCAGTTTAAGCGACTGATGTGGCTTCCTGGCTGGGATCTGATAAACTATTCCTTTAAGGATTAAGGTTAAACTCATGTATCAACAGATCGCTCAAAACCGCCGACTCAGTCTGGTCATCGTCTTTGGCCTGTTTGTCGTCTTACTCGGTCTCGGTTATATCCTGGCCGATACTTATGGCGAGCCGGCTATCCTCTTCTTGGCGCTACTGATTGCCATTGGTCAATCGTTAATCGGTTATTATGCCGGCGCCGATCTCGTCTTGGCTGCCTCGCAGGCCTCTAAGGTGACCAAGGCCAACGAACCGGTCTATTTTCGCCTGGTTGAGAATCTGGCGATTACCGCCGGCCTGCCGTTACCAGAGCTATATATAATAGAAGACAGTGCAATTAACGCCTTTGCCACCGGCCGCGACCCCAAGCACGCCGCTATTGCGGTGACGCGTGGCGCCTTGACTCGGCTCGACAAGAGTCAGCTCGAGGGTGTCCTCGCTCATGAGCTCGCCCACGTTCAAAACTACGACATCCGTCTGACGATGCTGGTCAGCGTTTTGGTTGGCGTGGTCGTCTTGATAGCCGATCTCTTTTGGCGCAGTCAGTGGCTGGGCTCGAACCGATCCGAGCGTTCCTCGGACCAGAATAACCCGATGCTTTTGGTGGGCTTGGTACTCTTAGTTTTAGCGCCGATCGCCGCTCAGTTGATGCAGTTGGCAGTCTCGCGCAAACGCGAGTTTCTCGCCGATGCCAGTGGTGCCTTGCTGACGCGTTACCCTGAAGGATTGGCTCAAGCCTTAACCAAGATCAGTCAAGATGAAGAGCCACTCGAAGCGGCCAATCGGGGCACCGCTCATCTTTATATCGCTAATCCGCTCAAAGGGCAGCGTTTAGCCAGTTGGTTCTCGACTCATCCGCCGGTCGAGGAGCGGATCGCCAAACTAAGGGCGATGGCCTAATGGCCTCGCCAGAACTACCGCTCAAAGAGCGAGTGGCCAAACTGCGCCAGGTCATCGATGAGCTGCGTTATCGTTACCACGTTTTAGACGATCCGACTGTCGCTGATAGCGACTACGATTCGTTAATGCGTGAGCTCGCCGCTCTCGAAACAGAGCATCCTGAGCTGATTACGCCTGATTCGCCAACACAGCGGGTCGGTGGACAGGTCTCGAGTCAGTTTCAATCTCGTGCCCATCGCTACCCGATGATCTCTTTGGCCGATGCTTTTGACCAAAGCGAGCTGGCCGCTTATGAGCGCCGTTTGGTCAGTGCCCTGGCGACGGCTGGAACTACAGTCACGCCGCCTTTAGAATATTTTGTCGAGATTAAGCTCGATGGCTTGGCCGTGGCCTTGGTTTACGAGAACGGTCAGCTCAGCTATGGCTTAACCCGTGGCGATGGTCAGAGCGGCGAGGAGATTACCGCCAACTTGCGGACCATTCCCTCGATTCCGTTGAGCTTACGGCCGGTGGCTGGCCTGGCGCTTGAGTCGCGTATTGAGGTGCGCGGTGAGGTCTATCTCCCTAAAGCAGCCTTTGCCAAACTTAACCAAGAACGAGCGACAAGCGGTCAACCGCTCTTTGCGAATCCGCGTAACGCCGCCGCTGGCTCGCTCCGCCAGCTTGACCCCAAGATTACGGCCAGTCGACAGCTCAAGTTTATGGCTTACCAGATTATTCTTGAATCCGATCAACCAGAGACGCATCAGGCCGAACATCAGCTGGCAACGCGGTTAGGCTTTGCCGATAATCCAGAGAACCGTCTGATCGTTGGACTCGACTCGGTACTCGAGTTTTGGACGCAGTTCGAGTCGCTTCGTGCTGGTTTGCCTTATCAAATCGATGGTTTAGTCGTTGGTTTAAATCGCACGGATTGGCGACAGCAGGCTGGCGTTGTCGGTAAATCGCCGCGCGCCGTCATCGCTCTCAAATGGCCCGCCGAAGAGGTTACAACGGTTGTCGAAGATATTATTGTCAACGTTGGTCGCACCGGTAACCTGACGCCGGTGGCAGTTTTGCGACCAGTTAAAGTGGCCGGAACCTTGGTCAGTCGAGCTAGTTTGCATAACCAAGACGAGATTGAGCGCCTCGATATTCGCCTCGGCGATACGGTGGTGATTCGTAAGGCCGGCGATATTATTCCCGAGGTCGTCAAAGTTATCGTAGGTTTGCGTCCGGCTAAGACAATGGCTTATCGCTTGCCTGAGCTTTGCCCGATCTGTCAGTCGCCCACTTTGCGAGTCGAGGGCGAGGCGGCGATTCGCTGCACTAATCTGAACTGTTTTTCTGTCGAGGCCAGACGACTCGAACATTTTGTCAGTCAGGCGGCCTTTGATATCGAGGGCCTTGGCCCTCGCCTCTTGGAGCGATTGTTAGAGCTCGGGTTAATCAAAAACTTTGCCGACCTCTTTCGATTAGAAGTCGCCGATTTAGCGGCGCTCGAAGGATTTCAGGAGAAGCTAGCCACTAAGCTGCATCGCTCGATCCAATCGCGTCGTCAGCTGCCGCTCGGTCGCTGGCTCTACGCCCTGGGTATCAAGGGGATAGGCGAGCAGTCGGCCGGTTGGTTGGCAGATTATTTGACTACCCAGCCAGCGGTGCAATCGGCTTTACAGGCCGATCCCTTAGTCGTCGGTGAGCTTTCCCGCGCTTTGGCCAGCATACCGTTGAGTGATTGGCAGGCGTTGCCAGGGCTTGGTCCGGTGGCAGCCACGGCTTTGGTTGAGTATTTCAGCAGTCCATCTGGTCGAGAGCTGATCGATGATCTGGGCGCCGTTGGTGTCCGTCCGCTCTTAAGTACTCTGACGACTGATTTGGCCGAGGCGCGAGCCTTGAGCGGTGAACGGTTGGTTTTTACCGGCACGCTGAGTTCTTTGACTCGGTCCGAGGCCGAGGAACGAGCCCGTCAGGCTGGTGCGCTCGTCACTAGCAGCTTGACTAAACAGACGACGCATTTAGTGGCTGGTGAGGCCGCCGGCTCGAAATTAGCTCAGGCCCAAGAGCAACAGATTCCGGTTTGGACCGAGACAGAATTCTTAGCCAACCTCGGCTAATCTTGCCATAAACCTGTTAATTGGGTATTCTTAGTTTGTGTTTAAAGCTACTCCTCAAACCCTTGATCTTAGCCAGTTGCAAGCGCTAGCGGCACTGGCCCGTCTCGAGCTCTCGGCAACCGAAGCGCCTGCGCTCCAGGAATCGATTAATCAAATCTTATCGATGGTCGCTGATTTAGCTCCGGCAACGACTCAGGCGAACTTTATGCCCGATGAAACTCTGAGCTACGTCGAGTTGCAGGCATTGGCTTTTGATCCGACTCAACCCAATACCCAGACAGTTGAATCTGGCTATCTAGCCGAGATCGCTCCCGCTTGGTCAGATTCTTGTTTAGTCGTGCCAGAAGTCATCGATCAGACAGTGGCGCATCAAAAAACCGAGGTATCCGCATCGTGAATCAAGAACTCTCCTTTGCCGAGATTCGTCAACTCGATGGTCTGAGCTTAGCCGAGCACTTCCGGACTGGCGCGCTTAAGCCTAGTCAGGTTGTTAAGCTCTACCTCGAAGCCGCCGCCGATCACTGTTACGATAGCGAGGGCGACCGCCCCCGCGGCCTCAATATTTATTTAAGCCTAAGACAGTCAGCTCTCACCGAGGCGATAGCGGCCGATTTACGATACGCCAAGGGCCAACCGCTCTCGCCACTTGACGGGGTGCCGATCGCTCTTAAGGATAATCTGATGATTCAGGGCGAGGTCGTCACTGCGGCCAGTCGCTATCTGGCTCACCATATGGCTGGCTACTCGGCGACGGTTGTCAAAAAAATACAACAGGCCGGTCTGATCATTTTGGGCAAAACTAATCTCGATGAGTTTGCCATGGGTGGCTCAACCGAAAACTCTGCCTTTGGCGTGACCGCTAATCCGCTCGACCCAACTCGAGTCGCTGGTGGCTCGTCGGGTGGGGCTGCCGCCGCCGTGGCTGCGCGCTTGGCACCGTTGGCGCTTGGTTCAGATACCGGCGGTTCGATTCGTCAGCCGGCGGCCTTTTGTGGGGTCATTGGCTTTAAGCCAAGCTACGGTCGCGTCAGCCGATATGGCCTAATCGCCATGGCCTCGAGCCTCGATCAGATTGGACCGTTAGCGCGCAGCGTGGCCGACATCCGCGCCTTAATGAAGATTATCGAATCGGTCGGTCAGGACCGTGATCGACTCGATCAAACCACTCGTTCTGATTGGGCTCCTTTATCAGAACTGTCAAACCCTGTAGATTCAGATTCAGAGGCGCTTCGAGTGGCCGCGATTGAGCTTGAGCCGGTTGGTCAACCGGACTCTCTGCTTAATCAGACTCTAGCCAAGTGGTCCAAGGCCGCCATCGATCAGTTTGAGCTGGCTATCAACCTCTATTATTTAATCTGTCCCGTCGAGGTGGCCTCGAATCTGGCCCGTTTTGACGGCATTCGCTACGATCGACAGGCTTTAGCCAAACTCGACACGCCAGGGTTATTGGCTCGCTACTTACAGAGTCGCAGTCAGCTCCTCGGCCCCGAGGTCAAGCGCCGAATCTTGCTCGGTACCTATACCTCATCGGCTGGCTACGCCGAGGCTTACTATCAACGGGCTTTAGCTGGTCGCCGAGAGCTCAAGCAAGCTTTTGAACGCGCTTGGCAGAATATAGATATTCTCGCCTGTCCAACGACGCCTGGCGAGGCCTTTGAGATTGGCAGTATCGCCCGACCGATCGACCTTTATCGACAAGATCTCTATACTGTTGCCGCCAATCTAGCCGGTTTACCGGCGATCGCCTTGCCTTGTGGTCAGGGTCCGGCCGGTTTACCGCTCAGCTTACAGCTGATGGCGGCCAGTGGCGACGACGACCGATTATTAAGTTTTGCAGAAAGTTGGGTAACAGAGCATGAGTAAGAACACCACTCCGCCGTTTGATTTTTTAGCCGACCTCGGTCGCGTTTTGGTTATCTTTGGTCGCTGGTTGCGCTATGGTAGCGGTCCCAGTACCGGTGAACGACGGGCCGAACTGGAGCGACTGCGTCGTGAGTGGCAAAAATTAGAGCTTGATTTCGACGAGCCCTTGGCGGCCCGCCAGGCGATTATTCGAGCCGATATTATTCTCGATAAAGCTTTGAGCCTCAACGGTTACTTTGGCAACACGGTAGGTGAGCGATTAAAGCGAGCCAGTCAACGCCTCGATCGGACTGTTCTCGATGCAGCCTGGCGAGCGCATAAAATCCGTAACCGCTTGGCTCACGCCCTCGATCAAGTGCCGACTAGCGCCGAAATCAACTCGGCTGCCAAAGATTACGCTCTAGCCCTGAATTATTTAGGAGTATAGATGAGCCTCGATCAGCAGTATTGGCCGGTTATCGGCCTGGAAATCCATGCCGAACTCCGCACTGAGCGCAAGATGTTTTGCGACTGTCTTAATCAACCGTTTGAATTGGCCGCCAATCAGGCGGTTTGCGAGGTCTGCTATGGTTTACCCGGGGCTTTGCCTCGGCTAAATCCTCAGGCGATTGAGTGGGCGATGCGAGTTGGCCTAGCCCTCGGCGCAACGCCTACTTTAATCACTAAGTGGGATCGCAAGAACTATTTTTATCCTGATCTACCCAAGGGCTACCAGATTAGTCAGTACGACCGACCGCTCTTTACCGGCGGCGAACTGGAGCTGCCGCTATCGAGTAATACGACGAACTCAACGATCGCCCTGACTCGATTACATCTCGAAGAGGATACGGCTACCTTGAAACACGGCAGTGACCGGACGGCCCTAGTCAACTTTAATCGCTCCGGTGTGCCGTTATTAGAGCTGGTGACCGAACCGGTGATCGAGAGTGGCGCTGCCGCCCGAAGCTTTGCCGAGGAATATCAGCGCTTGTTGCGGGCGCTTGATGTTAGCCAGGCCGATATGGAAAAAGGGGAGCTGCGCATCGAGGCGAATATCTCGGTTCGCAATAGCCAACAGTTGGCGGCTGGCCAATTTGGCACCAAAGTCGAGGTGAAAAACCTCAACTCTTTTCGCAGTGTCGAGCGAGCCATCGAGTTTGAGATCGAACGCCAGTCGGCCCAGTTGGCGGTGGGTCAGTCGGTTATCGCCGAAACTCGAGGCTTTAGCGAGGCGAGCCAAGCCACCTTTAGTCAACGACAAAAAGAGACGGCCGCCGATTACCGCTATTTCCCAGAGCCAGATCTGCCAGCCATTGAGTTTTCCACCGAGTGGATCGAGTCAATGCGCGCCAGTTTGCCGGCCCTGCCCAGTGCTAATCGCGCCAGTTTAGCCAGCTTTGGCCTCAACGAGAGCCAGCTTCAGTCTGTAATCAATCAGCCGCATAGGGTTTCGCTATTATTAACTAATTTACCTGAAACGACCGAGGGCGCCCGCCCGACTTTGATTAAACTGATTATTAACCAACCCGAGTTTACACGCCTAGAGCCAGGCGTAATGCGCAAACTAGCCGAGCTTTTGAGCCAGTCCGCTCTAAGTCTCAACGATCTCAAAACGCAGTTGCCGATTTTGGTCGAGGCCAAGATGACAACCATCTCGGCTCTTGAGGCTAAGCTCGACGAGCTCGGCTTATCAATTGTTGGGACGCCAGCAACTGACGAGACGCAATCCCAGGCCATCCGCGAGTGCTTAACCCAGATTATCGCGCGCTCCGAGGCGCAAGTTTTGGCCTACAAACAGGGTAAAACCGCACTCATGGGTTATTTTGTCGGCCAAGCTTTGGCCCAATTAGGTCGAGGTTACGACCCGGCTCTAGTTAGTCAAGAGGCTCGCGATCTGCTACAATAGAGCCATTAACTGGAGGTTCGATGTCTCAAACGCCTGTCTCTAACGATGCTGTCGCCGCGCTCTCGCGACAGTTTAAACAAAAGCTCAACCAGCTGACCAGCTTAGCCTTAATCGGCGGTGTGGTCGGTGGTTTAATTATCGTTTTAGTCGTGACCAGTAGCTCACGGATTCGCAAAACTCTCGGTATCGACGAGAGCTCGCCGTTAAACCTGACCCGAACCATTGAACAACGTTATGTCGTCGAGGAATCGAGCGGTTTTATTCAAGCTGTTAAGCGAGTTTCGCCGACTGTGGTCTCGATTACCACCGAAGAGACCGGCATCGACTTTTTTGGTCGCACCGTTCAGCGGAGCGGCGCCGGTACTGGCTTTATCTTAACTAGCGATGGCCTGATTGCCACCAATAAACATGTGGTCGAGGGCGGCGAGAAGTTTAAAGTTGTCCTCTCTGACGGCAAAGGTTATGACGCCACCGTCAAGGCACGCGACCCTTATGCCGATCTAGCCATTTTAAAGATCGAGGCGACTGGTTTGCCGGTTATTGAGCTCGGCGATTCTGAATCGCTCGAGGTCGGTCAGTGGGTCCTGGCGATCGGTAATGCCTTGGGCGAGTTTAATAACTCTGTCTCGGTCGGAGTCGTTTCCGGCAAGAACCGTTTACTCGAGGCCGGCACGGCTGAGTTGAGCGGCTTAATTCAGACCGATGCCACGATTAACCCCGGCAACTCTGGTGGACCCTTAGTCAATATCAAGGGTCAGGTGGTGGGTATTAGCACGGCGATTGCCTCGCCGACCGGCTCTTCGGTTGGAGTCGGCTTCGCCATACCCGTTAATAGTATTAAAAAGGCCATCGACTCGGTTCGCAAGACCGGCAAGATCATTCGGCCACGGTTAGGTTTGCGTTATCTCTTGATCAATCCGGCTATCGAAGAGGCTCTGGCTCTGCCAATCGATCGCGGTGCCTTGATCCGCGCCAGCGAAAACCAGCCCGGTATTGTGGCCGGCGGTCCGGCGGAAAAGGCCGGTCTCAAAGAGGGCGATATCATTCTCGAGATGAACAAAGATCGGATCGATGAACAACGGCCATTGGCTAGTCTCTTAACCGAATATAGTCCTGGCGATGAGGTTACCCTACTGATCTTACGCGACAAGACGCGACAAGAGATCAAGCTAACACTTGAGGCACTAGAGTAATTTAAGCCAGACGAACTCAGTCTGGCTATTGGAGTCACTCTCTGCCTCTACTATTAGAGTTTGTTTAGGAAAGCGTTGAGCCAGCGCCTGTGTGAAGGTTATTCGGTTACTGGTGTTAGTTTCTAAAATTAAATCGCTAGCTACCGGCAACTTCAAAAGCTGCCCGATTAGTTCAAGATAAAGCTCGTTACCGGTCACGCCGCCGATAAGGGCGCCTTCTGGCTCGTACTCTTTGACGCTCGAGTCGAGCGAGTCGAATTGGAGCTGGCTGAGATAAGGGAGATTGGCCAAGATGAGGGTGTGACTACTATCTTTGAGCTCTGGCCAGGGTGCGCTTAAATCGCCCGCCCGCCAGTGTATTTTGTCGGCTAACGCTTTCGATAAGTGCCGGTCGGCATTGCGTTGGGCTGTTTCGAGGACAGCGGTTTGATTATCGCTACCGCCAATCAGCTGGAGTTTGGTTAAATCGGTCGACTCAAGCTCAGTTAAAAGTTGAACGAGGAGCCAACCCGAGCCCGTCCCGATTTCGACTAACTGTTGAGCTGTAGGGGACTGTTTAAGGGCGCGTTTGGCCAGAGTAATTAAGGGGTAGCTCTCGGCCCGAGGGATTAAGCTCTGATCGTCAACTAACCAGGTGCGCTCGAAAAGACGAACTTGCCCGAGGATTAAACCGATCGGTTCGCCGGCTGTGTGACGGGCCTCCGCCCTCGTTAGCCAGTCCAGTTCGGATGGGGTGAGTTCATGGTTTAATAGAGCGGGAATAGTCGAGGGCTGACAGTCGAGGGCGGCGGCCGCTAATTCGCGACAGGCTGGATAGGCATCGGCAATCGGGAGTTCGCGCCAAGTCTGTTCTTGTTGGTAGAGCCACTGGCCAAGCTTAGGCATGAAGCGATTGGCTAAGCTCGGCCGCCTCGGCAGACATTAGTGCCTCGATAATCGGTCGGAGTTCGCCATCCATGATCCGGTCTAATTTAAAGAAGCTTTGGCCGATTCGATGATCGGTTAAACGATCCTGCGGAAAGTTATAGGTTCGGACTTTGTCGCTCCGGTCGGCATTGCCAACCATACCGCGTCGGATCTCGCCCTTGGCGGCCGACTGGTCGGCCCGATAGTGATCGGCCAGACGAGAGGCGAGAATATTCATCGCCTTGGTTTTGTTTTGCAGCTGACTGCGCTCGTCTTGACAGGTGACGACGATGCCGGTAGGTAAGTGAGTGATGCGAACTGCTGAATCGGTTGTATTAACCGATTGACCGCCGTGACCGCCAGCCCGATAAACATCGATCTTGAGGTCGTCTGGTTTGATTTGGACCTCGCGCGCCTCGATCTCGGGCATTACCACTACCGCCACGGCGCTAGTGTGAATGCGGCCGCTCTTTTCGGTTTTGGGGACGCGCTGAACTCGGTGGACGCCGCCCTCGTATTTGAGCTGTTCATAAACTCGATCGCCGGTGATCTCGGCCGTTAATGACTTGAGGCCGCCGAGCTCGCTAATATTCGAATCAAGCACCCGCAGTTTTAGTCGATGGAGTTCGGCGTAACGCTGATACATCCGAAAGAGCTCCGAGGCAAAAAGCTCGGACTCATCGCCACCGGTACCGGGACGGATCTCGAGAATGACGTTACGCTCGTTGTCTGGTTGAGCTTGGCGTAACTCTTGAGTCAGACGCTGAATTTCGCCCTCGGCTAGTGCCTTGAGTTCGGAGTCGGCCGATTCGGCCTGGAGCGATTGGAGCTCGCGAAGCTGCTCTGCAAGTTCTTCTAAGTATTTCATCAGGTTTATTTTAGTTTAAATCTCGAGATTTGACAACTTGAGTTAGATTTTGTCGTAGTATCCTAGCTTGACAAGTCCGGACTTGTATGATACATTATTTATGGAATTGCTTCCGATTCGAATAGTGACGTTAATCGTCGCATTCTCTACCTTACGTAGAGATAGAATCGGAAGTTTCTGTTTATTTAGGCCAAATTTCTACATTTATCTCTCGATGCGAAATGATTTTGCGATATTCAGTCGCAAATTTTTTATTTGCTTGCATTGAGCGGTTTATGGTACCGGCAATATAGTCAGCTAATTGTAAAAGGTTATTGCTTTGCGAGCGCTGCATTTTGACGTTTTTAATCAATCTTTTTTCGCCATGATTCATTTTATCTCGAAGGTACTTCGCAAGTTGACGCTTAAAGTGAGGATTATCGCTCTGGTCGATAATCACAATTGCTTCATCTAGTTTATCTTTCGCATTTTCAAATACTAAACCTACCGTGTATTTATAAAATGAACGCTTGTCGCTAAAGTCAGCGTTAGAAAAATTCGGTGACGTTTTATTGATAACGATACCGTAATAGAAGAAACTATACGGAGCTACCGCATCTAAGAGTTGGCGCCGGATTTTGTCTGAGTTACGGATAAAATGGAATTCGTCGGACTGTCCCCATCCGAGTTCACGCTTTAAAAGCGTAATCCGATCGTTGCAAGCTGTGGCTTCTTCATCATCCTCAAAAACGACCATGGATACCGTAAAGAATTCACTTGATCCTCTGGTAAACTTTAACCCAGAATCGCCTGATTCATCAACGAAAATAAGCATACACACAAAATACCACAGAAGTCTTTCCTTTTTAGTTTGAGAAGAATTACAAGCAGTTATCTGTGCATTGATGATTGACAAAATGTAGAATTAGCGATATTAAATAGACATCCACCAGGCAGGTGGAACTTACCTTGGAAGGTAGAGTGTGTTGTGAATGAGCAAGGTGCGACGTCTGGTACAGCGATTTTGCAACCAGCATGGAAGTGTTCGCTGAAAGCTATACAGGACTTTGTTTTACCGGCTTTTTATCCGGCAAGACTCATGAATGAGGTAGATCAGCCAACAACTTCCCCCATCAGTTACAC
>CAYGIW010000008.1:0-13013 GCA_964350035.1 uncultured Candidatus Saccharibacteria bacterium | reverse complement strand
TACCTAGTTTAGCCGAGGCCTTAAAACGGAGCGCTATCTTGGCCGCTCCCTTCTTACCCTTTAACAGCGAGATAATCTATCAAGCTATCACTGGTTCGAATGATTCAGTTCATTCCTCTTTGTTGCAGCCCGAGCCCTTAACCGAGAGCGAGCAGGGCTACTTAGAGTTAATGGCCGAGATCGAAGAGGCGATTAGCGAAGGTCTGCGTCAACGGGTCGAGGCCAAACGCAAGGTGCGTCAACCCTTGGCCAAATTTACTATCGAGTGGCCAGCTGGCTCACGCCAACTGACCGCTACCGAGTGCTCGGCCCTGTCCGAACTCGTGGCCAGTCGTCTTAACTGTCTAACGGTTGAGTTGACTGTAAAAGAGATTGATAAGCCGGGCTACCAGCTAGACACTGTATTGACTCCAGAGCTCGAGCTCCTTGGTCTAGAACGCGAGCTGATCCGCACTATTCAAGAGTGGCGCAAAACTCTCGGCGCCCAGCCTGGCCAGCTAATCAGCGCCGAATTGGCGCTGACTCACGACCTGGCTAATAAAATGAGTAGCGAACAGTGGCAACATATCGCCACCTCGACTCATCTGACGCTTGAACAACAGATCGTCGAAGCGGCCGATCTAGCCAGCGACCCTAGGGCCCAGAGCGTCAACCAAGAACGCATTAGACTGACAGAAAAGTAGGAGTAGCTATCGGCTGGCGAGTTATTAACTGGTTCAAATCCTTTGACCTGGCTCTCGTCATGGTGGTCATAATCTTTTTAACTTTGAGTGTTGTGACTATTTATTCGGTTAGCTTTGCCAAGCTAGGCTTTATTCTCGCCCGTTCGCAACTACTCTACGGCCTTTTAGGCTTGGCCGTGATGATCTTAGTCGCGCGTTTAGATTATCAGGTCTGGCGACGACCGGTCTGGCTAATCTTAGGACTGACTTTAGTGGCTCTGGTCGGTCTATTTTTCATTGGCTCGAATCAGTTTGGCGCTACGCGTTGGTATAATCTGGGCACCTTTCACTTTCAACCTTCGGAATTAGCCAAACTCAGTCTGATCTTTGTGGCTGCCTGGCTCTTGGCCGAGTCCGAGACAGGCTGGCAGTGGCGCCAACTGGGCTTTTACGCCCTTGTAACCGGAGCTTTTTTTGCCCTGATCTTTTTCGAACCCGATCTAGGCTCTGCCTCGGTAATCTTAGTGCTTGGTTTAGCTTATCTCAGTTTAGCCAAACTGCAGTGGCGTCAGTGGGCGACGCTCGGTTTATTGGTTGTTTTAGCCTTGCCAGTAGGTTATCGATTACTTCGCCCGTATCAACGGGAGCGAGTGGCGACTTTTCTTAATCCCGAGAGCGATAAAAGCGGAAAAAGCTATAACGTGAACCAGGCCAAGATCGCCATCGGTTCGGGCGGTTTACTTGGCCAGGGATTAGGGCAGGGGAGTCAGTCAGCCCAAGGTTTTTTGCCGGTTGCCCATACTGATTTTATCTTTGCCTCGATCGCCGAGGCAACCGGAACGCTCGGGGCCGGTAGCGTGCTCGCTCTCTATGGCTGGTTACTCTGGCGGAGTTTGCGGATCGCCGAACAGGCCAAGGATCTCTTTGGCCGCAGTTTGGTCTTTGGTGTCGTGGTGATGTTGAGTTATCAAGTGGCAGTGAATGTCGGGATGAACCTCGGCCTCTTACCAGTAACTGGTATTACCTTACCCTTGATCTCGTTTGGTGGCACCTCGCTATTAATTAGTAGTTTCGCTCTAGGTTTGGTTTTGGCTGTCGAGCGACAGAGCCGTGGCTTTCGACTCAGTCGCTAAGCTTCACATCGAGAGATAAAAAATAACGGTCAGTCGCGATGGCGACTAACCGTTATTGTGGGCGGTCCGACTGCTCAAGACATGTCAGTCTGGCGGCTTGGCAGCGATATCAGCGCTAACCGTGTGACGAGCTGGCGGCTTGGCAGCGAAAACAACGCTAACCGTGTGACGAGCTAAGATGCCGGATCGGGTCACGCGAAAAGGATAGAGGGTTTGAAGCTTGCCTTTCAGTGTGGATGAACTTCCGTTGATTTCGGTCCATTTATAGCCGACGCGTTTCTTGAGGTAGACCTCTACGAGGCGAACGTCATCTAGATGAAGGGTGCAGGGCATTGGGAGCTCAATGACTTCACCCTGTCTGATGGTCAAGTTCGTTCGCTTGCCATTCGCGATCACGATGTAGTGACCGCTGATTTGATCAGCTTGAGACCAAGAGAGCCAACCTGCAATGCAGAGTATCGAGATGATGGCCCAAAGCCAGTTCTCGATCCGGCTGGCCGGTTTAACTTTGACCCACCACCAAATACCTGGCTTCTCGATACCAGCAGGGGACCTGAGGCATTCTCGAATGATGGTTGGTAGTGCAATCGCAATGATTGTTAAGACCATCGCCAGTCTCAACACCATCTGGCCGGCCAGATGGCACAACTTCTTAGCGAGCGAGGGCGGACCCTCGAGAGCATTAATGCCCTCCATGTCTATCAGCCTTTCTAGGGCTCGAGGCCATCCGTTTGATGACCGGCTCACATTAGCACTAACGCAATGTAATTGCAAGACATTTTAGATATTGTTGAGGGTTGGGCCAGAGTGCATGAGGCTGGGCGAATTTACACCTTGACCAACCTTGACCCTATCTGGTATACTCATCTCAAATTCAGCCAATTAAAGCGGAGTGTGACGAATGTCAGTAGCCGTTATCCGCCTGGGCAATAGCCAGTATGTGGTGAGTCCAGGAAAGATTATGCGTGTCAAAAATATCGCGGCCGAAACCGGTCAAACCTTAGAGCTAACCGATCTTTTAGGTAAGAAGTTAGTCAAGTTAACCGTCGGTGCTTTATCTCGCGGCGCCAAAGTACGCGGTCTTAAGTTTAAAAACAAGACTCGCTATCTTAAGCACTTTGGTCAACGTGCCAGTATTGCCGAGATCAAGGTCGAGTCGATCGACTAATGTGGCAACGGCTTCGCCACTACTTAACTAGTAGCTACGATGAACTGAAACAGGTCATTTGGCCGACGCGTCAACAGGTTTGGCGTTATACTTTAATCGTGGCGGTAGCGGTAGTGGTGACTACGGCCATTGTGGCTTTAGTCGACGCTGGCTTAAGCGCTGGCGTTGGTCGTTATATCCTATCTCAATAAGCGAGGAGCTAAGACGATGAATGATACCGATCTAAAATTAGACGAGCTCGTCACGAGCGAATCGGCTAACCAGGCCTCTGATTACCCGAGCGAACCGCTGACGACCGAAATTGTTGACCAAGCCGAAGCTAGCGAGTCAACTCCAGCTATCGAGCCCGAGTCCGAGTCCGAGCTGAACACCGAGACCGAGCCTGAGTCTGAGACAAGCGACAAGGTAATGGATCGCCCTGGGTCACTGCTTTTTGGTGGACAGGCCGGTGCCGAGGCACGCGCTAAAATGCATCTCCAAAAACAAGAGGGCCGTCAGGGTTGGTATGTTATTCATACCTATGCCGGTTACGAGGATCAAGTCGCCGAGAGTCTACGTCAGCGCATTGAATCGTTCAATATGCAGAATTTCATCTTCGAGGTCATCGTCCCTAAAGAAAAACAGATCGAGATTAAAAACGGTAAACGCAAAACAGTCGAAAAGCGAATCTTCCCTGGCTATGTCATGGTCTCGATGATCGTTACTGACGAAAGTTGGTATGTCGTTCGTAACACCCCGAACGTCACCGGTTTTATCGGTACGGGCGTCCAGCCAACCATGATCGGCGCCGACGAAGTCAGTCGCATTCAGCGTCGCATGGGTATCGAAGAGCCTAAGTACAAGATTGAGTTCAAGCTTGACGACCTAGTCAAGATTAACGACGGTCCGCTCAAAGGTTTTGACGGCAAGATTCTTGATATCGATGACGACAAGGGCAAGGTTCGCGTCTCGGTCTCGATGTTTGGCCGCGAAACTCCCGTAACCCTTGATTTCTTACAGGTTTCTAAGGTATAACCACAGAATAACAATCTAAAGGAATAGTATGGCAAAAAAAGCAGTTAAAATTCTCAAAGTCCAAGCCCCAGCCGGCCGCGCTAACCCCGCTCCTCCGATCGGCCCAGTTTTAGGTGGCGCTGGCGTCAATATTATGGAGTTCGTCCAGCAGTTTAACGAACGCACCAAGACTATGACCGGCATTATCCCAGCCGTAATCTCGGTTTACGAGGATCGTAGCTTTGATTTTGTCTTAATGCAGCCACCGATGACAGAACTTATCAAAGCCGAACTCAAGCTCGAAAAGGGAAGTGGTACCCCTAATAAGACCAAAATTGGCCACTTAACTCAGGCTCAGATCGAATCAATCGCCGAGCGCAAAATGTCCGACCTCAACGCTCGTTCCATCGTCAGTGCCTCGAGTATCGTCCGCGGTACCGCTCGTTCGATGGGCGTCACCACCGACTAATCTATAGTCTCTCAGGTAAGCATTACTATTAAAGCCCGATCGTTTGATCGGGCTTTTGGTTGACAGTTCGATAATACAATATATAATCTAGCCAGTCAGCAAGTGTGCTGATGTTTCAGAGGCTAGTGGAGTATGCGCGACCAAACTAAAGCTGCAACAGGACAGATCAAGATCTGTCTTGGTAGGTATTCGTTATCGCCGAGTTACCTTCAGAAGGTGTTTGTCAGTCTTCCGCTTGTGGTGACGATGAATTTCGACGGTACTTCAAGCACGTTTCCGGAAAGTACGTTTCCGGAACTAATCTATCATTCGGTCTTAACGAAGAATCAGACGGCTGCTTCTCTTCTGAAGACGCTGCCCGCTTTCACCTTCGCTCAGGCCTTGGTGATCATCTTGGCAATGCTAGAGGCATGCCAATATGGCTCGATAGGGCTACCGCTTCTCGGGGATCGAGCTATCTTCAAGGTCGAGATGTCAGGCGAAAGTTCCGCGCTTTTGACCTGCCACAACCAGATGGGAAGAGCAAGAGGCTGGCACATGCAGCTCTTTGATCCAGGAGTTTCCGCTACCTTTGGTGCCGGAACGCGTCTGTTTTCGCCTACGAAGATTGACTCGATCTGAGCCGAGGGCATTCGGTAGCTGTTATTTCCCCCTTGATCGATCTGATCAGGGGGACTTTTTTATTTTTGACCGTTTGTTATATTGAGCACAGCTAGCGACCGGGCTAGTTTGATGAGGTAAGCCTGTGACTACTTGGTTAAGAGTGCGAAACGTGTTGGTGCCTCCGGCCTTAACGACAGCAGAGTTGGCTTTGATGGTTGAGGCTTTTACAACTAATCAAACACCATTGCCGGCGATACCAGACCCTAGCGGTTTTGCGAGGTTGCCTCCAGTCAATGCCGAGAAACTCGGCTATCAGTCGATCTGTCCGACGATTAAAGATGGTTTTCTCGCGATGCCTCCCAGTCCATCCGGGATAACGCAGGAAATCGATGGAGTTTGGGTCATCGAAACGACTACGATCTTGTCGCTCAGCACTTTGTATCGCCGGCTTAAGCGTTGTTTCCCTGAGCTTCAGCTCTCATGGTCGACAATTTGGGCGATACACCTGCATTGGCCATTGTCGGCCAACGACATCAGACTGTTCTTTGCTCCTGGCAGCCAGACAGATGCCATTATCTGTGAGAATGGAGCGGGAAACCCGCCCGTATCTCACTTGACCGTGTTGCATCAAGATCCGGCGCGGTCCAAGAGTGCAGAGACTGAAATCATCTGTCCAGCTGGCTATCGATTCTATCTGCCCGCCCCGCCTTTCGTTAGAGAGCGGGGCGGTTTCTTTTTAGAATTTTTTAATCTAATTATTGCTAGGCTCTCTATATAACAATAAGACTGCGCGAACGCAGCCTTATTGAAATCCCCTCTAATCACAACCATATCCTCCGAGGAGTTTTACCAGCCTCAAAAAATAAATAGGCTGGGATAATGGCGTAATCGAGAGAGTTCCCACCAGTAGCGGCCCGAAGGCCTTAGAAATGCAAGGAGGGGCAAACATTCCTACTGCTGGTGGAAACTCCACCGATTACCTTGATACTCGACAATATAGCAAATAAGTTGCAGTTTGTCAAGTCCTCGGGGCAAAAAACCAGATTCATCAACCAAGGCAGAGTAATGAAGCCAGAGACTAAAATCACCACTTTGAACCTCGATCACCCCGATTATCCTCGATCAGTGACCGATTTAAGCCGCCCACCGACGCTCTATCGTGTGGGTACGCCGCCGCGTTGGCCGATCGTAGCAATTATTGGCAGTCGGCGAGCCAGCGAGTACGGACTCTATATGGTTAATCGTATTATCAGCCAACTAGCCGAATATCAGGTGACGATTGCCTCGGGACTGGCCTATGGTATCGACAGTGCGGCTCAAGAGACGGCGTTGAGGTATGATTTACCCGTTATGGCGGTTTTACCTACCAGCCTCGATCAGGTCTATCCGCGCGGCAACCAAGCCTTGGCAGCGGCTATCATCAGCGCTGGCGGCAGTTGGTGGTCACTGGCACCACCACAGACCGTTTTGGCCAAGTATCATTTCTTGCAACGCAATCAACTCTTGGCGGCTTTAGCTCAGGCGGTGATAGTTATCGAGGGGAGCGAGTCGAGCGGCTCACTCCATACGGCTAATCAGGCGCTCGAACTCAACCGAGCCGTCTATATTATTCCGGCCGATCTGACACGGGTTAACGCTGCCGCTCCATTAAAGCTTTGGCGCCAAGGGGCGATACCGTTAATCGAGGGTTCAGAGTTGATTAGCGATCTCAATCTTGAGCCTCGATTGTCTAAAACTGCTTTAACCGGAACGCTTTTGCCCGAACAGCAGCTCGAGACCGAGACTGCGGCAATTTATCAATTATTGCAGTCTGGCCCCTTAAGTTTGGCGGCGATCTGTCAGGCATTAATCAGCCAAACATTGACGGCAGAGGCGATTGCCGTTAAGTTATTATCACTAGAAAAACTTCGGCGGCTAGAGTTTCGACTCGGTCGTTATTATCTGGCGACTATGACAACAGAGCGCCGTAAGCGGCAAGGAAACCATCAATGAAATTAGTTATCGTCGAGTCACCCTCTAAATCTCAAACCATCGAAAAGTATCTGGGTGCCGGCTACCGGGTTTTGGCGAGCTATGGCCATGTGCGAGATTTGCCTAAAAGTAAGTTGGGTGTAGACCTAGAGCACCAGTATCGTCCAGATTATCTGGTCCCCACCAAAGCTAAAAAGGTCCTCAATCAGTTAATCAAAGAGGCTAAAAGTGCCGAAATCGTCCTCTTGGCCACTGACCCCGACCGCGAAGGCGAGGCGATTGCATGGCATATTAGCGAGGCGATCAAGGACAAGGCAGCGGCTACCAAGTTTGCCCGTGTTACCTTTACCGAAATCACCGCCGAGGCCGTCAAGGCGGCTATGGCCAAACCCCGAGAGCTTGATCAACACTTAATCGATGCCCAACAGGCCAGACGAATTCTTGACAGACTCGTTGGCTATAAATTAAGTCCGTTTCTCTGGAAAAAGGTCTACAAGGGCCTCTCGGCTGGGCGAGTGCAATCGGTTGCCACTCGACTGATCGTTGATCGCGAGCGCCTGATCCAAGCCTTTGTGCCGGTCAATTACTGGTTAATCGGGGTTAAGCTGGCCTCACAGGGTGTCGAATTCTTAGCGCGTCTAACCGAGGTCGCCGGTCAGAAGCTCGAACCTCAGTCATTAATCGATGCCGAGTTAGCCGAAAGCTATCGCCAGGCCCTAGAAAAAGCCCGATACCAGATTGAGTCAATCAAGGTTCGTACCATCGAACGCCGCGCTCTACCGCCGTTGACGACCTCGACGCTGCAACAGTCAGCTTCGAGCCAGCTCGGCTTTAGTCCTAAAAAAACGATGGTGCTGGCGCAACAGCTTTACGAGGCCGGTCGGATTACTTATATGCGAACCGACTCTCTCAATATCTCGCAGGCGGCGATTGAGCAGTTTCGTCAGTACATTGCCGCCAACTTTGGCCCTAAATACTTACCCGAAAAGCCTAACTATTTTAAAACCAAGAGCAAGGGCGCTCAAGAGGCTCACGAGGCGATTCGACCAACCGACATTAACCGAACTCCAGAAAACTTAGCTGGTTCGGCCGACAAAGATGCCAACAGACTTTATGGTTTGATTTGGCGTCGAGCCTTGGCCTGTCAGATGACGCCCGCGAGTTACGAGCAGACGACGGTCAAGATCTTGGCTCAAGCTGCTAAGCCTACTGCCACCGATTTAAGTTCTGGCCTGACGGCTGGCGGCCAGGTCGAGCTCTTCGACGGTTTCACCAAAGTTACCCGGTTGGCCAAGGCTAACGATGGCGACGAGGACGCTACCGACTCGGCTCTGCCCAAGCTGACCGAACAGAGCGTGCTCGATTTTGCGAGCGTATCTTCCGAGGCTAAGCAGACCGAACCGCCAAATCGCTTCTCAGAGGCTGGTTTGATTAAAGTCCTCGAAGAGGCCGGCATCGGTCGTCCTTCGACCTATGCCCCGACGCTCTCGACGATCATCGCCCGAGGCTATGTCCGTCTCGAAAGCCGTCAGCTGATGCCCCAAGAGGTCGGCTTTATTGTGACCGACCTGATGACCGAACATTTTCCGGCTATCGTCGATGTCGGTTTTACTGCTAATCTAGAGAGTGAGCTCGATGCTATTGCCGATGGCGAGGCCGTCTGGCAAGAGATTATCGATGCCTTTTATCAGCCGTTTGCCAAAGATTTGGAGCAAAAATTGTTAACTGTGCCCAAACAACAGACCGAAGAGCCAACCGACGAGCTCTGTGATAAGTGTCAAAAACCGATGGTGATCAAGATGGGTCGCTTCGGTCGCTTTCTAGCCTGTAGCGGTTTTCCTGACTGTAAAAACGCTAAGCCAATCAAAATCTCCACTGGCAAGCCTTGTCCCGACTGTAGTCAAGGCGATCTACTCGAGAGAACGACACGCAAACGCAAGAAGTTCTGGGGCTGCTCGCGCTATCCCGAGTGTAAATACGCTACCTGGGACGATCCTAATCAACCACCTAAGCCACCTAAGAAAACCGCCACAGATGGCACTGAGCCAGAACCCAAGGCAACTCCACGCCGAACCGCCACTAAAAGAGCTAGCACCAAGCCGTAATGACCAAGATTTTACCGGCAACGATTCAGGCGGTGATCGAGAGACTGGCCCTCTTGCCTGGAATGGGGCCCAAAAGCGCCAGTCGACTGACCTTTTATCTCTTGAATCGACCGCAATACGAGCTCGACGAGCTGGGTCAGGCCTTGATCGCTCTTAAACAACAGCTAAAACGTTGCGCCAGTTGCTTCAACTACACCCAAGACGAGACTAGTTGCGAGCTTTGCCTCGACGAAACGCGTCGAGTTGACCAACTACTGGTCGTTGAACAACCGTTGCAGCTGGTTAATTTAGAATCCGCCGGTTACCGTGGGCGTTATCATGTTTTAGGTGGCGCCATCTCGCCGCTTCAGGGTATTGGCCCCGATGAGCTAACAATCGTTCCGTTACTCGACAGATTGGCCAGCTCGCCAATGGTCACTGAGTTAATCTTAGCCACCAACCCAACGCTTGAAGGCGAGGCCACCGCCCTGTATATTCACAGAGAGATCCTCAAAAGACCACAACTGACGCTCAAGGTAACCCGAATCGCCCGAGGCCTGCCGATTGGTGGCGATCTCGAATATGCGGATAGTCAAACCATCGAACGGGCCTTGGCCGGTCGCCAGTCACTAGAATAAGGAGTGGTATGAATGATTTAAATTTGGATAATCCGACCGTTGATCCCACGGTGAATACTGGTCAGACAGATTCGACCGACTTATCGGATGCGCCAGGCGCGATCGGTACGGTTGACGAGGTCGACGAGCTCGATTCGCTCGATGCCCTAGACGAAGAGTCCGAGGTCGCCAGCAAAGCGAGTGGCCTACCTCATCTCGAAGCCTTCGAAGGCGATACCAGCCTCGATATAGCCGTGGCTAATCGCAAACAGCAGTCGCAAGATCAAAACGAGGTGGCAGTCTGCGTAGTCTGCGGTCTACCGGGTACGCCCGGGCTACCCTGTGTCGAATGCGGCGGCGATGTCTCGTCTGTCGAGATCGATCCGCTAGTCGACACCACCAGTCTCGAAGTCAGCGATGAGCTCCTCGATCCACTTGATCCTCAGGGGATGTATGACGCTGATCTCTTGGCCGAGATTGCCAAAGAAGATCCCGCCAGCGATGAAACTCTATAACACCCTCACTAAAGAGATCGAAACCTTTGTGCCGAGTCAACCTGGCGAGGCCTCGGTGTATTGTTGTGGGCCAACGGTTTATGACAAGGCTCACGTCGGTAACTTTCGGACCCTCTTACTCAACGATTTTTTGGTCCGCACCTTGCGTTATCTCGGTCTGGCGGTAACCTCAGTCGTCAACATCACGGATATTGACGACAAGATTATTGCTCGGGCGGCGGCTAACGACGAACCGATCTCGGATCTGACGGCCCGAATCGAAGACCTCTTTATGATCGACCTGACTCGGTTGAATATCCAGTCAGCCGATGTTTATCCACGAGCGACCGAACACTATCCCGAGATGCGCGAGCTCATTAATCGTCTCACCGAGAAAGATTTTACCTACGAGCACGATGGCGATCTCTACTTCTCGATCGCTAAATTCCCTAACTATGGCCGGTTGTCGGGGATTAAGCTTGATCAACTCCAAACTACCCAACGGGTTCGCGTCGAGGCCGAGGCCAAGCTAGTCGCCCACGACTTTGTACTCTGGAAGCACGATGCTCACGATTCCGCCGGTCGTCCGGGCTGGCATCTTGAATGCTCGGCGATGGCTGAAAAATATCTGGGTAAAACTATCGATTTACACCTGGGCGGTGTTGATCTGATCTTTCCGCATCACGAAAACGAGATCGCTCAATCCGAAGCCGCAAACGGCCAGCCCTTTGTCCGCTATTTTGTGCACGGCGAGCATATGACGCTCAACGGCCAGCGGATGGGCAAGTCGCTTGGCAACACCTGGACTCTAGACGATCTGATCGAGCAGGGGATTAGCCCATTGGCCTATCGTTATCTCTGGTTGACAACGCATTACCGCAGTAAGCTTAATCTGACGCTTGAGTCGCTACAGGCGGCCCAGACCACCCTCAAGCAACTCAAGCGCCTGAGCCTCGAGTCTGAGAGTCTCAGTGATGCCGAGCGCGGTCAGCTGGCTATCGAGATCTTAAGCCTAATAGAAGACGACCTGAACTTTCCCATGGCTTTGGCAAAGCTGCACGAGGCTAACAGCTATCTACTTTGGTTGCTTTTTGAGCCTATTCTGGGTTTGGGTTTAGAGTCGCTACCCGATGAGGCTACTTACCCTGATGCGATTAAGCAACTGATTAAAAGGCGCCTTACTGCTAGAACTCAAAAACAGTTTGAACTATCTGATCAACTACGGACCGAGCTCGAAGAGGCCGGTTACTCTGTCGAGGATAGAGCCGACCGCACTGTAACCGTTCCAACTGAATTCTTCGACCCTTGTTGACAAGACTTGACAAACTCTACAATCTATGGTTTAATCATTTTTGTAACTGAATTAGGTCAGTTATTTTTATTTCACCTTAAAAAGCACTAATCATACTGGGAGATGTGGAGAGGATCCAACAATTTATTTAGGATCATTTACTCTGCCCCTAAACAATCTCGCTGTCTGGCTTGCCAGTCAAAAGGATTGATCCTGGTATGATTAGTGTTTTTTATTTTGTCGTTCTGAACCTGTTAAAGTCGTCGCAGACCTTGACAGAACAGGTTTAGTCTGGTATGGTTACCTGTTGGCTGGATTACGCTTTATTAAAGTCATACGAACGCCAACTAGGTCTTAAGGAGGCCGAATGGATAAAGTATTTGGTTTACAGTCGAAATTAATCAATCTTTTAACTTCAGGACGTTTAGTCGTACTGTCAGTTTTGGTAATGAGTCTGTTTGCCGCCACCGCCCCAGCGACGGCGCAAGCCATCTCTACCTATCAGCCGAGTACTTTTTCAGCTGTTTATACTTCTGAGTGTCGGTCAAATTGCGCCACTCGGTCAACTAATCAAAGTTATGGCTATGGCACGAGTACCTATAGAGGCGGATATGCCAACTACGGTTCCAACTATGCCTATGGTTACGGTAGCGCTAATTACCGCAACTACAACATTGGCGGTATGTTTGCCGGTTATACACCCCGAATTTATAACAATTCATATAGTCAGCGCTCTGCCTATGGCTATGGCCAACGATATTACAACTATCGTCAACCGCCGGTTGGGCAGTATATCGGTGATATTGTTGGACAGTATCTACAGAGTCGAATTAGTAACCGAGGCAACTGTGTCAGCGGTAGTGGTTGTGTAGTGAACCGTGCAGTTACTAGACCAAACTATTCGATTAGTCCGACCTACGATAACGGCACACAAACATATTCTAATAATCAGTATCAAAACGGTAACATGAGCTATCAGGATGATAGTGCTTCTGTTTCAGCATATTCCAACGATTCATCCAATTATTCTGAGAGCACATCGGCTGACTATCAAGAAGGATCAGTCACGTATAGATGAGCACTGTCAGAATCGATCGCGCTGGGCATTTTGCCTAGCCGAGCGTCTCTGACGCGGACCTTACCATCTCTGTTCGGTTATGTTTCTCGCTTACAGCGAGGAGGGTACTATGAAGTCTGTAGCTTGGCTGATGATTCTGCTGATCTCGACACTGTTGCTGTCGAACGCCTCTGGCGTTTCGGCACAAGGTTTTTTCGGCGGGTTCGTTAACATCTCATCTAAAGAGAGTCAAGTCGAAATTGGCTGCTCGCCAACCTTCGAGATCTGCGTAGAGCGAGATGAGCCTATCTGGGCTGGAGGGATCGGTGAAGGCGCATTGCGTCTTCCGGTGGGAAGTGAATTAAGAATTTACTTCAATCCGCAAGCCTCCGACCAGTACCAGATCACGGAAATGCGAGCGATTTTGGATGACGATCAAACTTCTACGCCTGACTGGACTGAAGTCAGGAT
>CAYGIW010000007.1:0-13321 GCA_964350035.1 uncultured Candidatus Saccharibacteria bacterium | reverse complement strand
TAGTTTCAAGTCGATGTTTGAGCTTGTCGCTCGGTTGAAACTTAATCATCTTTAAAGCTGGGAGTTCAATCGGCTGTTTAGTTTTGGGGTGGAGCGTCGCCCGCTGCTTGTGCAAGTGAGTACTAAAAGTGCCTAAGCCGGCTAGGGTGATCTTTTCGCCCTTGACCAGATTTTCTGCCACCGTCTCAAAAAGCTTATCGATAAACTCCGAGGCGATCTGGGGGTCGACCTGAGTCTGTTTAACCAGTGCTTTGGTGAGCTCGACTTTGTTCATGTTCTTATTATAGCAAAAATGCGGTCTTGGCGCCCCTGGCATGAATCGAACACACAACCTCTCCCTTAGGACGGGATCGCTCTATCCGTTGAGCTACAGGGGCTTACTGGCAATTATGCCTGGGTTACGGTATGATTGCAACCAGTTCGGGGTGTAGCGCAGTGGTAGCGCGCAGCGTTCGGGACGCTGAGGCCCGCGGTTCGAGTCCGCGTACCCCGACCAATCTTTACTGTTTATCGAGTTAATAGCGATGGTTGAGGGCTATCACCCTTGACAATACGCTATTTTTGTGCTATGGTATTGCTCGTCACAATAATGAAGATCATTAACAACTTATTAAGAGATTATCTCTACTTACTGGGTGGGTAGCGCAGAGCATATTAAGATTAGTGTTCTCTGGGCTACTCATCAGAGTAAGCACTCGACTCGGCGGAGTCATAAAATAGACGCACCCACAGACGCCGCGCTTCGGCGCATGTCATGGGCAGGAAATACCTGATGAAGAGGTACGAATACCGCCCGCAATCCAATAAGTGGAACGGGTACGCGATATTCATAGCGGACGACATGGCTTCGGCCTACGAGTCCGGCAAGGGGACGCCCTGTTCCCTGATGGTGGCTCAGGACGGCAACACCACTCTGGTGAAGGCCGAACCTGGCAACGACTACATCCTCCGCTCGCTCCGGTTCAGCGGTGTCTGTTCCATTGTCCGAGGAGAAGGCGAGATCTTTCTTGCCTCGTCCGGCTCCTGGTCGGGCGGTAGCAACAACAATGGCGCGATCGCTCTCAAGCCAGGCGCTATTATGCGCCTCGGCGCGAAGGGGAGTTGGTCCTACCTCGTTGCTGACGAGGACCTGATTCGTGCGGAAACGCACGACCCACGCTTGTTCGAGGTGGGGAGTTCCCAGTGGAAACCCCTCGGATGACTTCTATGATTTCTTGGTACGATTCCTGGGCGTCCCCGTACGCTCAAGAACTGCACATCATTGGAGATCGCAAGCTCCTCGAGCAGATCGAGGAGAGCGAAGCAGAAATTATCGTTGGAGTATGCATTGATACCGCGAAGAGCGGCGTCAAGACGTACTGGCGAGTCGGGTTCGGAGGTGAATGGGTGCTTGTAAAAGTTCCCGGCTACCTTCGACTGGACGGGTACCGCGACGGACGTCAGCCAGTGGACGGCATGAAATATCTGCCTATCCTGCCTGGAGAGATGTTTACCGGGTATATGAGTTTCGGTAAGCGTCGGACGTTCGCTCGATACGCTGTAACGTTAACGGTCGAAGGGGTAACCCTGACGCCGGTTGACTTAGAGACGTGGGGAGACCGCGCTAAAGACATTACTGTCAATAGCGTAAACCCAGCGTTCGAGCCAGCTCCAATCGCTGCGACAACAGCCGCTACTTCGGTAGTGGAGCAGGACGAGTCCCCGATAGCCATCGCGATGCGCAAGGCCGGACTCATCTTGTAGTTAGGAGGCTTTCTAGGAGCTATACCGTTTTCAACGGTGAGCTTCCTAGATAAGCTCACTATCACTTCCGACCTTAAGGAGGTCCAGAATGCGATATTTCGGTTTCGCGTTGGCAGATGGAATGTTCATCGGAGACTGCGTCATCGAGCGCAAGGTTCTGTCTGTCGATGACGTGATGGAAGCGGTGGCGCAGGGCGTCGAGTCCTGCTGCAACGTCTCCCACAAGGCGACCGTGACCGCCATGCGGGAAAAGTTCGGCATCGAGGTCGACATTCCGCAGACGCCTCCGCGCGTCAGCCTCAAGGTAGGGGATTCGGTGATCGTGATGGGTGTCCGCGGCTTGCCGCGGCTCACCGATCGGCACCACTACACCGATGAGGAGATCCACAGCGCAAGCTTCGTCTTCTCCGAGTACACCGTCACGGGCTGACCAGCCAGAGAACCTTTCAGAGGTTCTACCATGGGCCCCTCATACACCAACGAGTGTATGAGGGGCTTTCTTTTTTGAATTAAATCTTGAGAATCATAAAAATATGGGGCGCACGCTGTACGCCCCATATGCGTAACCTCTCTTGTTTAGGTGGGTTGACCTGGTCGATCGGAGTCCTGCTTCTTGTCTGGTGGTTGATAGGCGAAGACGCAGATACAGTCGGGATCTAGCTCGTCCCCAAGATAGCCAGGCTCGGTGTCTAGCAGGAGGTGCCCATCGACATTTTAGACAATGAATGCCGCTAGGACTCTCTCGCCATCATTGACAGGCTTCGACGCGATATTCAGGCACTCGCCGTCTGGTTGATCGTGATGTTGCAGTCGCAGCTGTGGCCCAACTTCGGCTGGACAGAGCATTAATCCGCGTTGACGTGCTCTTGTATAGACTTTTCGTCGACTAGCGCCCTCTGGAAAGCCAAGCTCACGGACGGTGACTCGGGTTAACGATACCTGTCGAGGCCTGGAGTCGAGTGGTATTGTGGCGACGGTCACTCTGTCCCATTTATTGATCTCGTAACCAGCTACCAAGGCCTTGAGAAGGCTCGGCTTGTCGTGTGTGCCTAACCCTATTTTCTTCCAAGGTTGAAAGGTGTGTGCCATCGATCATCTCTCTTCATCAGCGCTTGCTTACTGATTTATAGAGGAATAAGCCGAGCTAAGCAAGGCAGAGATGAGACAAAAAACATCCCGTCGCACTAGTGAGGTCCGGAGGATTCTGCGCCAGGGCCGTGGTATTAACGGTGAAGACGAGAACGAGACAAGCCAGCGCTTGCGGTAACTGCCTGAGTTTGAGCACGATCGTAGTACCTTTAAGCTGCAGTTGCTTAGACGCTTCTAATCTGAGGCTAGGTTAGCACAACATATTTTAAAATTACAGTATAGAGCGAATACTTTCCTGCCTATTCGTAACGCTGGCTCTTGACATGATCGCCTATTTACTGTATAAAGCACATAAGACAAACCAGGTAACTAGTCTGTCGAGATGTCGCAGTCTCATCAACTGCCTGTCGAGAGAGTAAAGATCGTGAAGCGATTGTTTCTGAGTTTGGGTGGCTTGGTTGCCGCCTTGCGTCGCGGCGAAGAGGTCGAGAAGTGCTTGTCGAGCGCATTGTACTGCTTCGACAGGCCCGAGTGTGGACTGTTTGTTATCAGTTCAGAACCGGATGGCTCAAGCATTACAACGGTGATGCTTGATGAGTTTCTGTCAGGGCCTCGACAATGCGATCCGGCCAAACTGCACAGATTGGCCAAGGAGCTTTATGAGGCTTTTGAGAGTGGACGACTGTACGTTCCGCCTCAGGGTCAGCTGGACTACGCGCAGCTTGACGGATTCCTGCAGGACCATGGGTTACGTCCTACGAGTGTTGCGAGCGAGGCAGGATATTGCCACCCTGCTGCGATAAAGGCCATTCTCAGAGCCAACCCAAAAGAGGCTTTGGCGGTTTATGATCATGCCGGCCAGCCGTGGTCATCGCAGATATCGAACACCGATGACCCAAAAGCCGGCGACCCTACGATGTGGCTCGCCACGGCCTGATTGGCTCGATGACGAGTCATAATAAATACCCCTCACACCAGTTTGGCGTGAGGGGTATTTTGTGAGTTAGCAGGTTGGGGCTGATTTTCGAACGATGCCTAGTGTTGCGAGACGGTTAGGGCCTTCTCGACCCAGCGACGAAAATCTCGCATGGTCGGACCGATACTATCGGGCCGGAGAACACCCTCGAAGCCGCGGGTGGCTTCGACGGTGAAGTCGAACGGAGGCTCGGGCGAGGCGTAGGCAATCATCTTAAGCATTTCACCGAGCTCGGTTTCCTCGCCGGCTAAACATCGCTTCAGTTCCGACCTCTGTCCACGAGGAGTGGCTCGAAGCGGCTGTACGTGGACGGCGAGAGCGTAGGGGCATAGCTTCGGAAGAGCTCTCTTCCACCCCCCGTCCATCCCCTCGTCCATTTTCCGTAAGTGATTCGTATCGATGACCAAACAGCGCCGTTGTCTTCGTTTATTGCAGCGCCCGATGATCTCTTTGACCGAAAGGCCGAGACCACGGTGGACTTCGATCAGTTGCCTTGCTGCCTCGTCTCTGTCTTCAGTCTCTGGAGGAAACGAGTGGCTAATCAGGTAGGGCAACGAACCGTCCGGGTTTTTGACTTGACTCAGAGCCTGCTCGAGCGTCACGCACCGATTACGAGGTGGAAAGCACAAGAGGTCGAGGATGGTCGGATAGCCCGGTAAGCCCGCTCTTCGCTTCAGGTGAGTATTGACGACCTGACCAATCGAGTCCCAATGCGTCCACGCTCCTTCGCAGTAGCGAATTGGAAGCGGTAGCTTTGTTAGCCTCTTTGCTAGTCTAGAGCTATCCTTCCCAAAGCCTCTTAACGGCAATGTTTGAACAAAGTCGTAACCAAGCTCTTCCGCTTGCGCCATCGCAGCGATAGGATCGATTATGCTCCAGGGTAACAAAGAGGCCAGACTGATCCCGATCCGGGGTGAACAAGCGCTCACTGATTTAACCTCAAGATTGCTCTCGATTAGTCGGCTCGCGATTCGAGCTGGCTGAATATACCAAAAAACCAACAAAACTTCAAGACTAAGTCTGGAAATTTAGAGCTATCGATGATATAAAGTCTATAAGACAAACCAGGTAACTAGTCTGTCAAGATGTCGCAGCCTCATCATCTGCTTTTCACCGAGAGAAACAATGACTGAAAAAGTTGTGCTCTGTCTCAGCCTTGGTGGCATCGTGGCCGCTTTGCGACGTCAAGATCGGGACGTCTGGAATGCCTTGCAGACAGCCCTGTTTTGCCTCGATCGCCCCGGTCTGTTCATCCCGTTAGAGCCAGATTCTAGCAACCGCTGTATCAGTTGCACTGTCAATGGTCTCAAGGAGTTTGAGTCAGGTCCTCGGGAGCTTCGTGTGGGCGTTTTAAACCTGCTCGTTGTTCAGCTCTCTATTGCTTGGGAGCAGGGACGGCTCTACTTCCCAGATACCGGAAGGCTGGACTACTCTCAGCTCGACCGCTTCTTAGCCGGACACGGTCTGCGCCCGACGGAGCTGACCGGTGACTACAACTACCCGGATGCGATTAATTTCGTGCTCCGAGAAAATCCCGGCGTTGTGGTCATCGACCATGACGGCCAGCAAGTGAGGTAGATCCTTAGATCGCTAGCGACGATCCCGAGGTGGATGATTGAGTTATACTTCTGTCTGTAGGCCTGCCAGCTTGCTAGAAGGAAAAACCCCGCGCACCGACCGGTGCGCGGGGTTTTTTGATTGGGTCTGGCGACCCTTAGTGATAGATCTCCCCGATGATCCTCGAGATCAGTGGTAGACGATCTGGGACACCGACAGGATCCGAGCGATAACGCTGGTTCCTGAATGCTATCGATCCTGAATACGTGTCGAAGAAGTGGAGCTCTAGCGCCTCTGATCTGAATTCATCTGAGAGCATTCTGGCAAACCGCTCTCCCAGCGCACCGAGGCGTTCGAGGGTTTGACGAGAGTTGCTGTCTGTCAGTGCCCCGAGGCGAAGAGACATCTCCGATCGTTGTCGCCGAGTTCCTTTCGGTGGATCGATCTTGCCGAGCTCTCGGTTTAGACTGAAGTATACTGTTGACTGATCGTCTGGCGGTGAAGAGATCGCTACTACTAGCGCCGGATGCTTAGTGGGGGTTGGCTGCTTTTTCAAGGCAAGATTGACAGGTTCCCTGACTTCTTTCCAGTTGAACAGTAGCCCCTTGGTCACTTTTAGTCGTGGCTGCATGGTCCCCTTCTGAACTTCAGAGAAGAGAAACTCACATTTAGTAACTCCAGGTATCGAGAGGACACTGGCAGCGAGTTGTCTCGCTTTTGCGTTGAGGATCTTATGATCCTGAGTGCGCAAACTTTGTGTCTCGGCACGCCAGCAAACTGCTCGGTAGTAGACTAACCCCCGGCCTTCGTTGAGGAAGGGCTGATCGAGCCGAAAGATTAGTTCGTTTGCCTCCTCCTCTTTTTGACGATCAGCTACGGAGGGAGCCGGTAGCGCGAACGTTGTCATCAGGCAACAGGCGAGCAGCAACAAGATACGTCTCAAGGTACGATTCTTAGGTAGGGCTACAGACGATCTGTAGTGCTGATATTTAACCATAGACCGATGTAAAAATCAAGGCCCCAGCCTCGTAGAGACTGGGGCGGGAGGTCATCGGGCTCATTCATGAGCGCGATTGCTTTGAGAGTGCCGCCAGCATCACTAAGGCAGCGGCGCTAGCAGGGAGGATCAGAAGACCAAGGACGAATAGTATCGCGACCCTCACTGTGTCTTGCCACGGACTCTGCCGCATAGTGGCCTAACTTTCGACTCAGTTGACAGAAGTTACTGTCATAGCTATCTTTTAACATAACTGGCGGGCATCGTATAGTGGTAATATGTCTGCTTTCCAAGCAGAAGCGGCGGGTTCGATTCCCGCTGCCCGCTCCACATTAACCACTAGTCAGCTCCAAAGTGAGTTGCTAAGATAGATTTATGTTCCAACAAGGGGGAGTTAAAGTTGCGTCGTTACTACTGGCTATCGGCCTGCTCTGGCCGAGTGGTTTAGCCTTGGCTGTGCAGGCCAGCTCGAGCAACTTTCAGTTAACCGACATTTATGTAGCGACCTCAATCGTCGGGACTGCCTCGACCAATCTTCAGATCATCGAGGGCCCAGTCACGACTGGGCTTGATGCCACCAAATTAACGGTGACTTGGCGCACCGATCAGGCCTCGAGCTCGACAGTTCGTTACGGTAAAACTACAGCATACGGGTTAGAGGCCGGTACCACCGAAACCTCGACCTCGCACCAAGTTATTATTCCTGGTTTGACGCCAGAAACCCTCTATCATCTCCAAGTCGTCTCGCGTAACGATCAAGGGGCGACGGCTGAGTCGGCTGATTTTACCGCTACGACCACCGCCGAAACCGGCATTAATGCGGTTAAGATTAGTGATATCGGTTACGATCGGGCCCTAATTACCTGGAAGTCGGGTCGTCCAACCACGACTAAGATCGAATACGGTACCACTACCGCCTATGGCGAGAGTACTAATTTAAGCAAAGAGTATACCAAGGATCATACCGTTCAGCTGACCGGCCTCAAGACCGGCACCGAGTATCATCTGCGGATAATCGCCGAGGCCTCGGACGGTAACTCGCAATCTAGCTCCGATATGGGCTTCACGACGATTGCCGAACCTAAATTCGTCTCGGTCAAAGCAGTGCCGAGCGGTGCCAACGCGGTTGATTTTATTTGGACAACCAACACCGCCACCTCGGGTTTAATCGAGTTTCAGCCGGTTGATGACCTCGCCAAGCGCGGCAAGCAGACGGCTGGCGACAGCGCCTATCTCAAAACCCATCAACTGCAACTCTCGGGGTTAGTTGGTAACTCAACTTATCGCTACACTCTGACGGCGACCGATCAACAGGGTAAACAGATCAAGACCGAAACGAAAGAGTTTACCACTGCCTCTGATACTACCGCGCCAGAAATCAAAGATCTCAAAGTAACCGTCGAGCGATCGGGCGACCAACTACTGTTGCGGGCCAAGTGGATTACTAACGAGCCAGCTAAGAGCTCTGGTCAGCTGCAGGCTAAATCGGGCAACACTGCCGTTAAAGAGGTAGCCGGTGGTACCGCTTTTCAACTCCAGCAAGAGCTCTTGGCCTCGGGCGATTTAAGCCCGCTGACTCCTTACAAACTTACCGTGCACTCAGTTGATCCGTTCGGCAATACCGCCAATCAAGAGATTAGCTTTACTACACCCAAAAACACCAAGTCGATCTTTGAGCTGATTGTCGATGGTCTGATGGGCTCCTTTGGCTGGCTAATTCGGATCTTCGAGGGCGGCTAAGGCTTCAGTATTATGTCAGCTGCTATTAAAACTATCGGCATCACGCCAGAGAGCGATCAACCGCCACTGATCTCGGTCCAGTCGGTCAGTAAAACCTATGGCGAGGATCCGCTCGACAATAACCAGCTGATCTTGCGTGATTTAACCTTTACCGTTTCGCCGGGGGAGTTTGTGATTATCTTTGGTCCATCCGGGTCGGGTAAATCAAGCTTACTTAATCTGTTGGCCGGTCTCGAGCGACCCACTTGGGGGACTATCAGCGTGGGCGGTCAAGATCTCTCGCGCCTGACTGACGAGGAGCTGGCGTCGTACCATCGCCTGCGGATGGGGATCGTTTTTCAAACCTTTAATTTAATTAAATCGCTCTCGGTTTGGGAGAATGTAGCGCTGCTCAGTCGGCCAGTGGTGTTCGTTACCAGCCACGCCGCAAGCGCGCCCTTGAACTGCTTAAACTCTTTAAGCTCGAGGCTTATGCTAACCGTCACCCGAACGAGATCTCGGGGGGTGAACAGCAACGCGTCGCCATCGCTCGGGCTCTGATTAATAATCCACAGTTTCTGTTGATCGATGAGCCGACCGGCAACCTCGACACTAAATCTGCCGATGCGGTGATGCAGATTCTCCACGGCCTCCACTATCGCTCGAAACACACCATTATTTTAGTCACTCATAACCCTAACTATCTCAGCTTTGCCACTCGGGTCATCTATATGCGTGATGGTCAGATCCAGAAACAGGAATATATCAGTCACGACCCAAGTACGGTACCGCCGGCGGTCAGTGAAAAGAGCTTTCAAAAGCTAGCTGATTTTAAGGCCAACGAGGGTGCTTATGCGATGCGTTAAGAGTAATCGATGCGCTTAATCGATATTATTCGTATCTCGGCCCGAATGATTCGGGTTAACTGGTTGCGTAGTACCCTAACTATTTTAGGCATTGGCGTGGCTATCTCATTAATTATCTCGTTGGTTGGGTTGGGTTTTGGCCTTCAGGATATTGTGATTGGCCGGATTACCGCCTCTAAATCTTTGCTCTCGCTCGATGTCACTGCCTCGAATGACGACGCCAGTGCGCCACGGGTGCTCGATTTGGCTAACTTGCAAAAGATCAGTCAAGCGCCGGGCGTCATCAAAGCTGTGCCGATTCAGAATCTCGCTGGTCGCTTGAGTCTAGCCGGTAATTTAGCCGAGGTTTCGTTGATTGCCTCGACGCCTGATTATTTTGAGCTCGATGGCGTCAGTCTGATTCGCGGTGAGTTTTTCGCCACCGACAGTCGGCAGATTGTCATCTCGCGCCGGCTGGTGACGCTCTTAGATCTAACGCCAGAATCAGTTTTGGGGCAAACGGTTAAACTAAGTTACGATTTGCCAGACCGACCGACCGAGAGCGCTACGCTTGAGGGATTGACAGTGGTCGGTATCTCGGCCGATTTAGGGGATAGTCCGATCGCCTATTTGCCGGTCAGCCTGATGGGCGAAGCCAGTCAACTGACCTATCAGAGCGTCAAAGTGTTAGCCGAGGATCGTGCCTCGATCGAGCCACTCCAGGCCAGCCTGATCGCCTCGGGCTACAAAGTTCAGTCGTTGATCAAGCAGCTCGACGAGGCCCGACGGATCTTTGGTTATGTAACGATCGGTTTAGCCACTCTGGGCTTTATCGCCCTGATGGTTGCCTCGATCGGCATGTTTAACACCCTGACCATCGCTCTGATCGAGCGGACTCGCGAAATTGGCATCATGAAGGCGATTGGCGTGACTAATCGTGCTGTTCGTCAGCTCTTTTTGACCGAGGCCTCGATCCTTGGCTTCTTTGGTGGCATGGCCGGGATTACTCTCTCATTAGCTTTCAACTGGATGTTAGAGTTTGCCTTTAATCAGGCGGCGCGGCTCAATGCGGCTGCCGCCTTGCCGATCTTTCAATACCCCCCGTTATTGTTGGCGGCGGCCTTGATCTTTCCTATTGCCTTGGCCATCGCGACCGGTATCTATCCGGCCAACCGCGCCGCCAAACTCAACCCGCTGAATGCACTGCGGTATGAGTAGTCACTCTAGACCGAACTTAATTAGCTCGCGACATTTTCAATCCGGTCAGAGGGCGTTGGTCAGAATCGACGCCGACTTAGAGCTCGATAGCAGCGGTCGGATCGTTGATGACTGGCGACTTAAAGCCGCCCTCCCCACCCTCAAACTTTTAAGCCAGGCTGACCAAGAGATTACCCTGATTAGCCATCTCGGCCGACCGGCTGGTCGTCGAGTCGGAAAATGGCGACTGTTGCCAATTGCTCGTCGCTTAACCCAACTGCTGACCGGCTATAGTCGGCCGCGTCTGATCCGCCACCAACCCGAGGCGGTCGAGTCGCCGATCTTCGAGACTCAATACCGACTCTGCCAGAATATCCGTCTGCTCGAAAACTTACGTTTCGATGCCTCGGAAGAGTCGAACGAGCGGGGACTGGCGCGCATCTTGACCGAACAGGTAGATTACTTCGTTAACGAGTCGTTTGGCACGGCGCATCGGCAATCGGTCTCGACCGTTGGCGTGGCCGGTCTAGTCCCCAGCTATCTCGGCTTGAGATTTGCCGAGGAGCTAGCCCACCTTAACTTACTCAAAGAGGGGAGTAGCCAACGCCGGCCGCACCTCTTGATTATCGGCGGGGCGAAACTGCCCGAAAAGCTTGGCTTATTATCAGAACTGGCCAAGCTAGCCGACCGAGTCTTGTTGGGTGGGGTAGTGGCCAATGTTTTTCTCGAGGCTAAGGGGGTGGATATCGGCCGATCGGTGAGCGACCCTGAATATCTACCGCTGGCTAAACAGCTCTTGGCTGACTCTGAGTTTGCCGCCAAGCTGACGCTTCCAACCGATTATCATTTCGAGGCCGACCGCATCGTCGATCTCGGACCGAAAACTATTCAAGAGTATATTCAGGCGATTAACGAGGCCGGCTTAGTCTTTTGGGCAGGTAGTTTAGGGATTTGCGAGAAGGCGAGCTCGGCTGTCGGCAGTCAGGCTTTGGCTCAAGCTCTGGCCGAATCTCAGGCGATCAAAATGATTGGTGGCGGCGATACCGCCACTGATTTAGCTCGGTTCAAGCTGCTCGACAGAATGGACTATGTATCGACCGGCGGGGGCGCTGCTCTGACCTATTTAGCCGATCGGCCGTTACCAGCCTATCTGGCTCTCTCGACAAAAACTGCTACCTAACCGAAAACTTGACCGGTAACCAGACCGGCAATCAGACCGACGACTTGACCGTTTAACAGGCCTCAGCTATACTCGCTCCATGATTAAAATTGAAAAATTACCTCAATCCCGCATTCGTTTTGAATTAACCATTGATCAACCGCTCTTAGTTGAACAGTATGAGTTGGCCTTAAAACAGGTCAAGGCTGGAGTCGAGATCAAGGGTTTTCGACAGGGTCAGGCCCCTCGATCGCTCGTCATTGCCAAGGTCGGCAACGGCACGGTTATTAACTCGATGCTCGAGCGCGTCTTGCCGATTGCCTATGAACAGGCGCTCCGTGGTGAAGCGTTTAAAACCCTCTTTCCAGTTGAATCACCGTCAATCGAGATTACCGCTCTCGAAGGCCTGAACGAAGATAGTCTCATTCCTACCAAGATCAAGGCCAAGGTCGAGGTCGACTGTATGCCTGAGATTAAATTGCCGGCTTACCGCCAGTTCAAACTTAAGTTGCCACCAGCTGAAGCCGTGACTGAGAAAGATCTCGACAAGGTGACCGGCGAGTTAACGCAAATCTACGGTCCAGAGTGGTATCAAAAGCTGCAGTTTGCCGATCAGGCCGCTGCCGAGGCCGCCTTGCGACAGAACCTCGAACAGGATAAAGCGATTCAACAAGAGAACGCCAGCTATGACCTGATCCTCAAAACCTTAATCGAAAAGACCAAGGTCGAGGTCCCCGAGGCCTTTATCCATAATGAAATTCACCGACTAGAGCATCAGTATACCGCTCAGGCTAAGTATCTTGGACTAACTATCGAGGAGCTTTTTGAGCAACAGAAGTTGCCAACCGGCGATGCTCATCAGGCCTTGCGACCCAAGGCGATAGAGGCGGCCAAAGTCGGGCTAATTCTCGGTAAGATTGCCGAGAGCGAGGGGATCGACCCAGCCAAAGCCGAGGCCAGCCGTCAAGTCCTCGAGCTACTGGTCACAACCCTGTTACCTCAATCTCCAGCCGCTCAAAGATTGCAGGCTAAAGCTGCCACAGCTGAAACTGACCCTGAGTCGTAATTAGCCGCGCGGTAGCCGTAAGATCAGCCTCAGTTTTGGGGCTGATTTGGTATTGTGAGCGCTCGTAGTTTGAGAGCAAAAAGTAACCCACCCCTTGCTCTATTAGTTCGTCCCGGGCCGGGCGATTACCGGCATAAAACTGGCGTAGGCGACTGAGGCGAGGCTCGAAATTAAAGCCGTAGCTATGGATCCAGCCTTCGTAACCTTGATACAACAAGAGGCCGGTAAAGACACTGATCGGATGATTGTGAGCGGTGCCGCTGGCGATAACCGGTCGAGTCCTGGTCTGCCGCCAACTGGCCGTTAACTCTGGAGTAGGCGAGAGCAGTCTAGCTGCCACTGCCTGAATAGCCTGACGGTCGGCTAGTTCGGCCAGGACCAAAGGCTCTCGACTCGAGCTTAAAACCGAGAGATTATCGACGAGGCCGGCCCCGGTCAGATAAAACAACGCCAAAACGAGTCCGCCGATTGTCATCAGCTTTCGCGCGCCCGAGAGGGGAGAGTGGAGTTTGTCGAACAGATCAGTCAACCAAATCGCTAGCGGTAGGCTCATCAATAAATAGGCCATCGTCAAGAGCTTGGTATTATCCCAAAGCCAAGTTTGCCACTGCACGAAGTTGGCCATCAGGGCGATTAACCAAGCGGCTAAGAGGCTAGACCAGATTAATTGAGCTAAGGACAGAGAGTCCCGAGACGCTCTAGTGGCCCGTCTGAACCAATAGATTAGACCAATTACGCCGCCGATCAACCAAGTGGCGCCGGCGTTTTTGAGCCAGAAGTGGACTAATATCCAGGGCGAGGCCGTGGTCTGGTCGGGGAGCCAGCCGGCGATCAAATGCAACTTAAAGCTATCACCAAAGATTAAATAATTCTTAAGTAACACTCCGCCGCCAAGAGAGGCGAGGGTCAAAGCTAATAACGGCTGTCGCCACAACGACCAGCCTCTCCCCCACCCTAGGACCAAAAAATTGCA
>CAYGIW010000006.1:13707-13978 GCA_964350035.1 uncultured Candidatus Saccharibacteria bacterium | reverse complement strand
AGTCGGGAGTGTGAGCGTAATCAACAATAACTGTAAACGGTTGACCGGCCTCGATCAGCTCCATCCGCCCTTTGACGCCGGCTAGGCCCTCGACCGCTGCGGCAATAGTCGGTAGCGGCACGCCTAAGCCAACCCCAACCGCGCTGGCGGCCAGAATATTATAGAGATTGAACTCGCCGGGCAGGGTGGTTTGAATCGCCTGTTCACCAACTGGCGTCAACAAAACGAAACTCGTTCCTCGACCGGTGGCTAAAAATTTAACCTGTTTAGG
>CAYGIW010000006.1:12528-13697 GCA_964350035.1 uncultured Candidatus Saccharibacteria bacterium | reverse complement strand
GCCTGATTATCTCGACCATAACCGAGGCGACGGCCAGCCGGAAAATCGTTGAAATAAGCGGCGGTTTTGTCGTCTTGGTTAATCACCGCCAGTTTAGGCCGATTAGCAAAGAGCCGGCCCTTGGCCTGTTTATAGGCGTCGAGCGTCTTGTGATAATCGAGGTGTTCATGACTTAGGTTAGTCATGACGCTGACGGCAAAGTCGATCCCATAAACGCGCGACTGAACCAGACTATGACTAGTTACTTCGATAACGGCATACTGACAACCGTTCGCCACCATTGTCTTGAGTTGGCGTTGTAGCTGCCAAGGCGGCAAAGTGCCCATATTGGTTTGATTGGGCTGCTCACCCTCACCAAGATCAAAGCTAACCGTCGAGAGCAGGCCAACCTTGTAGCCGGCCTGTTTTAAGATGGCGGCAATCAAGTGCGAGGTAGTAGTTTTGCCCTTGGTGCCGGTGATGCCGATACAGATGAGCTGACGAGCCGGATAGCCAGCCAAGGCGGCAGCTAGCCAGCCACGCCAAAAGTGATAAACCAAGATCGCCTCGGTACCTAAAAAGCGGCGGAGCCAGCGTTTAAGCGAATAAATCATCTCTTGCAGTATAAACTATCTTGTCCAGGTTACCAATCGGAGTAGATCAAGAATTGACTCGGTAGTCGCTAGTGAGGGCGGCGGCGCTGTTCGAGCCACTGGAACACGGTGGTGAGCTGAGGTCGAAAACTGTAGTCAAAGCTCCCGGCTAGCCGGACTGGCCAGCCACCAAACTGCTGCTTGAAACGAGTGAGGTTAGTAAAGCGATGACTTGGCACCGGCTTGGTCGATTTAGCTGATTCGTCTGGCTCGGCTGAATCGCCTGACTCGACGGTGAAGGGAGCTATTTGCAGTAGATCATAGACCAGACAGCCACGGGCCATCGCCCGTTGCATCGCCTGGTAATGACCCAGATAAGGCGCCATCAGCTGTCGCTCGAGGCTACTACTAGCTCCATAAAGATAAGTAGCGATCTGCTGATTATAGCCGATAATCAATCCGGCCAACGCCTGATCGCCGCGGCTAATCAGGATCAATTCGCCCAGATTGTCCTGTGTCAGATACCAGAGCAAGCGTTGAAAGTAACGCTCTTGACGAATGGCGAAGCCGTTTCGACCGGCCGTTGCCTGAAAGAGC
>CAYGIW010000006.1:0-12518 GCA_964350035.1 uncultured Candidatus Saccharibacteria bacterium | reverse complement strand
GAGCTGATAAAAACGACCAACGGCCTCGGTAGTCGCGGCGTTTGAGCTGGTATGGTCAAAGCACTCGACCTGTAAATCTTGGCGGAGGGCGTAGCGGGTATTGTAACGCCCCTTCTCTCGCATCGCCGCTAACTGATCTTCGGGAGTGGCCAGAAGCGGTACCCATTGACGATAAACCGGTTGCATCTCTTCGGGAGCGGTGGCCCAGCCGTTTTGATTGAATAACAGAGCCAGGTCGTCTTGATGAGGGTGTAAAAATTCGGCTCGCAAAAAGAGATCGGAGCTGGCGCGCACTCGTCTCAATGAATCTAATAGGGTCAGGGGTTCAGGCAAGGAGTGAGCTAGCTCGGGGGCATAAACCAGACTAAAGCCGAGCGGCAAGGTTCGACGCAACAGTTGGGTCGAACCAACCCTGACGCTCTGCCAGGCAAACTCACTCTTAAAGCGTGCCCAGCTCTCGGTTTGTAAGAGGCTAGGAGCGGTTAAGCGAGGCCAAAGCTCGGCCAAAGCCTGTTGCGTCTCGGGGGTTGGACTGGCTTGGCTAAAATCAATCTTGAGCTCTGGCATAGCTCTATCATAACAGCTTGTTGGTTGGCTCTCTACCTGTTAAAATAGTGCCAATGACTAATCAGTATCAACCAGCCGAACACGAGGCCTCGATCCGTCAGCTCTGGGAAGCCGGCGGGCTCTTTCGTTTGCCACCGGCCACTGCCGACGATCGGCCGACCTTTAGCCTGGTCTTTCCCCCACCCAATGCCAACGGCTCGCTCCATATTGGCCACTTAGTCGGCACCGCCATTCAGGATAGCCTGGCCCGTTACTATCGAATGCGTAATTATCGAGTTCTCTGGTTACCGGGCTACGATCATGCCGGTTTCGAGACTCAGGTTGTTTTTGACAAAATGCTCGAAAAGGCCGGTCGTAACCGCTTCGAGCTCGAGCCCAAAGCCCTCTACCAAGAGATGTACGAGTTCACCACTAGCCATATCGACAAGGTTCGCTCCCAGCTCAAGACTCTAGGAGCCAGCCTCGACTTTGATCATGAGCTCTTTACCCTTGATCCCCGAGTTGTCGAGGCCGTTCAGGCCAACTTTAAGAAATTAGCCGATGATGGACTAGTTTATCGCGGCACTCGATCGGTCAGCTGGTGCGTAAAACATCAAACAACCCTGGCTGAATTAGAGATCCGCTCAATCCCCGCCACTCTCCCCCTTTATTACTTGCAATATGGGCCTTTAGTAGTAGCGACGACTCGCCCCGAAGATGTCTTGGCGGTGGTCGCTTTAGCCGTTCACCCAGAGGACCCGCGTTATCAAAGCTATATCGGTCAAACCGTCACGGTTGAGACGCTCTTTGGTCAACGCCAATTGCCGGTTATCGCCGACGCGTTCGTCAAGCCAGAGTTTGGTACCGGCGTGGTCAAGGTTTCACCGGCTCACGATCCTAACGACTTCGAGATGGCGCTCCGCCATAACCTACCGACTGACCAAAGCGTTATCGATCAGTATGGCAAGCTGACTGCTAATAACGAGCGATTTGCCGGCCTCAAAGTTTTAGCCGGTCGCTTAGCCATGGTCGAGGCGATGCAAGAGACCGGACTGTTGGTTAAGACCGATCCTAATTACGCCACCACTCAAAGCTGTTGCTACAAATGCCAACAACCGGTCGAGCCACGGGTGATGCCGCAGTGGTTTATCGCCATGACTAAAACCGGCACCAGCGGCAAAAATCTTCGCGACGATGCCGTCGCCGCTGTGCGCTCGGGGCAGATCCGCTTCTTAAATACCAAATACGAGAATCAATACTATAGCTGGTTAACTAATTTGCGCGACTGGAATATCTCGCACCAAATCCATTGGGGCATTCGCCTACCGGTTTGGTATTGTCAGAATCAAACGAGCGATTGCCCGCCGGTGATCACGGCCGGTCAGGCACCGACAGAGTGCCCCGGTTGCCATGGCAACGACCTGATTCAAGATAGCGATGTCTTTAACACCTGGTTCAGCTCTGGCCAATGGCCCTTTTTAGCGCTGACGACTCAAAGTCTCGATAGCTACTATCCAACCACGATTATCGAGACCGCCTACGATATTCTCTTTTTCTGGGTCGCCCGAATGATCATGCTCGGCCTCTACTTTACCGATCAACCTCCCTTTAGCGAGGTCTATATCCATGGCTTAGTGCGCGACCAAGATCGCCAAAAGATGAGCAAATCCAAGGGCAACGTTATCGATCCACTCGGAGTCGCTAGCCAGTACGGCACCGATGCTACTCGCTTGGCACTACTCTTTGGCGTCTCTGGCGGCAACGATATCGTTATCAGCGAGGACAAGATCAAAGGCATGCGTAACTTCGCCAATAAGCTCTGGAATATGGCCAAGTTTATCGAGTGGCGAGCCTCTGAGCTCTGGCCTGAGTTAGATACCGAGGGCTTAAAGCAAAAACTCACCAGCTTCGAAACTGGTGATGCGGAGGCGGCCGGAATTGCAGCCGCTCCAACGGCGTCCGCCGGAATCGAATCGCCCGAAGACGCGGCGATTTGGCAGGAGTATGCCACCCTCTGTCAAAACATCAATCAGAACTTTGCCGAACGCCATTTCCACCTGGTAGCCGAGGCTCTTTATCAGTTTATCTGGACCAAAGTCGCCGACGAATATCTCGAGTCAGTCAAGAGAGACCTGGTTAATCCCGACTGTTCCCTTGCCACCAAATCGGCTCGACTCGCTAGCCTCGTCGGGCTCTATCTTAACCTCTTAAAGCTCCTCCACCCACTAATGCCCTATGTGACCGAGGCGATCTACCAAGAGTTAGCCGTTGCTAAAGACCAGCCACGCCTGCTGGCTCTCAGTCAATATCCCGAGTAATGAGTCAAGGCGAGGGTCAAGGACTAAAACCTATCCAATCCAAGCCGACCGCTCCACAGAGCAGGTTAGCTGGGGATTGGTTGATAGTTGCTGCCCGAAATTGGACCGCTCTAAGTAGGCCTATCTCGGTCGCGCGTGATAGGATCGCTCGAAGCTGGCCTATATTGGTCTCGCGCGCTTGGACCGCTCGAAGCTGGCCAAGCTGGAAAAGTTGGAGAAGTTGGAAAAATCTAGTCGGCGCGACTTCTGACTGGCAAAGTCAGCAAACGGTAGCGCAGCCGAAAAAACTGACTAGTTCTGACGGTCAGACAAGGCAATCGTTCCAAGCTGCTGTCAAGCCTCGTCCGAAACTGACTTTTCGCCTCTGGCTTGCCTGGGCTCTGTTTGTGCCGTTAATTATTTTGGGACTCTGGTTGATTTGGTTGAGGCAAACGCAAGAACGGCTTTATCAGGCCGAGATCGATTTGGTACCGACGACGGCCAGTCTGGTCGAGGGTTGGCAGGCTCAAAGCGGTGAGGCTCTGAATCTATCGCGAGGCGAGCTCTTGCGGGCGGCAACGACGGCCTATCGACAGCAAAATTATCCGGTGGCGGTGATCTATTTGACGACGCTGCATCAGACGGAGCCGGTTTATCGGGATACGCTGTTGGCCGAGGCGCAGAGCTATGTTGGACTTTATAATCGGTTGGTCGAGTTAGATAGCAAGCTCTCGGGGTTAAATCCGAGCCGGCGGGCGAAGCTCGAGGCCGCCGCGGCCGAGAGCGAGACCGCCGGCCTAGTGGCGCAGTTTGGACAGCCGACTTATTTGTTAGAACAGGCTCTAGCCGCCTTGGAGTTGGGTCTCCGGCTTGACCCGCTGGACCGGCGGCTTCTCGACCTTAAAGATGCTATAATTAATCTGTAAATAAGGAGGCAAAGAGGGTGAGAGTAACACGATTCAGCGCTCTTTGGCTGATTATCTCTTTGATATCGGCTAATTTTTTGTTGCCCTGGTCATCCGGACTACAACTGGCCGCCGCCCAATCCACAATAGACGAAACGATCCTATCCGCTGAAGACCTAGAAGACTTGGCAGTTGACGTCGCATCGATTGACGTCTCTAAAGAGGCCTTGTTATATCGTAAAACCTACAAGGAATATCTTGATGAGGGAATACTTACAAATCCAGCCACTACAAGTACCGGGAGCGGAGAGGCTTGCAAAAATGGCCTTGAAGATACAACGCAACCATCCGATTCTGCGAGACTTTATGGGATTGGCGATACAGCACAGCTGTCTGCCCGCGCGAAGTTATTTGGTATTAACAACGTTGGTTTTTTGTCAGCACCAACCTTTAAGCATGGTTGTTTCTTTTTGAGCAACGACAAGAAAAACGTTTATCACAGCTTTAAGTACTACCATTCAACAGATGCGGTTAAAACCAATAAATACTACTTGGCTGAATTCACTGAAAGTAAAGAGTTGTCGATTTACGGTGGTTGCTTGAAAGCATCTGCTACTTGCAATAAAGACGATGCAACAACTTACGATCTCTTCTCCTTAAAAAATGGAGCGGTAAAGGGCTTGACTTCATTCGACGATGGGATGGGTTCGGTCAAACTGAACGTAGGAAATACCTATCAACCGGTAAGGGTCTGGAAATTAGTCTCAAAAGACACAGCGAACGCATATTATTTACTGACCAATACAGAGGGAACCGTCGCTTACCGAATAATTAGAGAACCGCCCACTACCGACGCCATAGATAACGAATTAAATCTAGCCTTCTCTCCACCAGATTTCTTGCAACCGAATTTTAACTCCCAGGCCGCCAAACAAGTTGCAGCTGGCGTAACCAATTATCTCGAGGACTACATCTCTCGGGTTAACGGTCTCGAAGCCAAAGAGCGTCAGTTTGGCAAGATCAATATTACCGGCAACCCAGCCGAAAACACATTTTCGATTCTACGAAAAAGCTCGAGATTTGGTATCTTAGTCGGAAATAATAAAGAGCACCTCGCGGCCAGCGAAGGATTTGCAGATACCGATCCTAAATTGACCAATGCCCATCAAGATTTCCTACTGGTCGAAGGAGAGGCAGGCGCCAACCCCAAAAAACCGCCTCAACTCGTCATCTCTGGGCCACGGCTGGGTATTAACTCCGCTGTCGCACGAAACGATCTAATATTTGATCTTGTCGCTGTGGTCAAATCCGAAACCGCTATTGCTCTCAGAGCCAACAACTACTTTCTGTTCAAGCTGAGCGATAAGGTCAAACTCAACAAGGACCAAACTGATTTCTTTCAGGACGAGAGGGTTGACCCGGATGTCATGTATATCGCTATCGATTACATGGGTAACATTGGCTTTTTAGTGGACGATAAAAGCAAGGCCGGTGGCATATTTGGAACTAACAAAGATCGCTTTGACCGATCGGCCGACGATAACCTGATCGCCATCGGTCAGTTTAGTGCCAGCACTATCGGTATTAGCAACAACAATAATGGTGGTCCACTGCAGATCAACCTCGAAGAGTACCGGTGGTTGCTGACTAAAAGAATCTATAACGATCCAAAAGATACAGCCTTTAGCTGCCAGGACAAAAACACCGTCAAACTCATCAACTTTGGCGAGGAGAACTTGGCCTTCGACTCTGGAATTAGAAAGATGCCTAACTCGCTGCACCTAAACTGCCTAGCCACTCATAAGGCTGCTGACGAGGACGATTCCAAATCGAGCTGGATTGCCGTCTGGAAGCTCAAGGTGCATAAGCTTGACCAGTTCAATAACGACGAGTGTACCAACGCTTTCTTCAAGGGTGGGGGCTTTTTTGGCAATGCCATGGGGATTTTCTTTTGCAACATCATTGGCACCATGACGGGCTGGGCGGCGAGCGCCGCTGGCTTTAGTATCGACTTGGTTATCGATGCTTTAGGATTGCAAAGCTCATGAGCAGGCTCACTCAACTCGCTCGATTTTCGCTTGTAGTTTTTGTGTCGGCGGTCTGGCTAGGGGCCTTTTGGCCGGTACCGGCCAGGGCTGATACTCCTTTTGACACGGCGACTGGTCGCACCACCCTCCCCCTCTGTAAAAAGGGTGTCGATCCGGCTACTGAACAGGGGCAGGCGCTGGCTCTCATCCCTAAAGAGAATAAAAACTGGCTCGTCCAGATCTTCTCCAAAGGCAACCTCTATTATCGACTACGCTGTGATCCGTTGATCTTTGGCGCTGCAACGAGTGAAGGCAATTACGAGATCGGTCTCTATCGCGCCTCTTTAAGCATAGTTAATATCCTCATCTTAATCGTCTTGTTGGTGGTGGCTTTTGCCAATATCCTCCGCTACAAAATTGACACTTACAGCGTCAAAAAGGCGCTGGTGCCGATGGTACTCGGTATCGTTTTGGCAAACTTTGCCCTCCCGATCGTCTGGACGATTACCGATTTTGCCAACGTTTTAACCGTGACCCTGATTAACGAGGCAACGCGCGAAGGGACCTTGGCCGCCTTTGTCGAGGCCTTAATTAGTAGCGTCTATCGCCAGGGTCCGACCGCTATCGGCAACCTATTGACGCAATCGGTTCAGGGAAGCACCCTCGGAATGATCGCTGGCTTAGTAGCTATTTTTGGCTGGGTGCCTGGCACTCTCGGTCCCTTCCTTGCCTTTATCTGGGCCGCCTCGATGTTTTTATTACTGATGCCCAGCATTCTTTTCTTAGGTCTCGGCATCGCCATGATCGCCCGTATTTATGTACTACTGATTCTGACCGCCTGTGCCCCACTCGCCTTTGCCTCGTTTGGCTTTCCAGGAGTCTTCAAAAGCAAGATTTGGACCCAATGGTGGGGTTATCTAATTAACTGGACCTTCATGGCGCCGATCACCTTTTTTTGGCTTTGGTTAGCGATTCAGGTTTATCGCGCCTCGGGTAGCGAGGCCAATATTGCCACTTACCTGATAAGTTTGACCTGCATCACGATGGCCTTGAAAACTCCGACAAATAAAGGCGGCAGTATTATGTCGAGCCTCAATAGTAAGATTATCGATCCATTGCAAAAAGGGCTCAAGACTGTTACCGGTATTACTCCAGGCCTGACCTACGCTAGACAGAAGACGCCTCGGGATATCTCGAGATTCTTGAGCAGTAAGGGCGTTAATTTTGCTAAGCCGATCCGAGCCGCTCTCGAGGGTATCGAAGCTGGTAACGCCAAGCGCGAGGCAAGCTCGACCTCGGTACAGCAGGCAAAATTCGTCCGCGAACTCTCTGAACAAGTGCAGATAACTGGGGCTAAGCCGTGGGAATATGCGAAAGTTGCCGCCGAAAAAGAGAAAGGTCGCTACCTCTTTGCTGGCCTACAACGGGTTCGTGACCGCACCAACGAAGAGGCGACTAAATTAGCCGTAAGCCTCAACCCAGACGAGTTAGGTCATTTTAGCGAACTGAGCGAAGACAAGGCTAGGGAAATAAATGAATTAATTAGGGCGCGCATGACTACGAGAAACAAGAGGAATAATCGTATCGCCGATCCTGATGGGTTAGCTGCGCTCGCAGTCATGATGGCCGATCTGGGACGAACGCAGACTGATAGAAGCAAAAATGTAACCTCGATTGAAGAGATTATGAATCTTCTCAGTTCTGAAAACTATGACATTACCGACCTACAACGCACGACCAAAAATCTCCAGGCTAAACGCAACGGAATCGAGGCCATTGAACCTACCCCGCCACCATCGACAGCGGCCGGTGGCACAAGTCCAAGAAGGAGAGAAACGACGAGGCAATATACCAGAAGAATAGCTCGTAACCCTGCAGTCTTGGGCACAGACGATGCCGTTAAACAAAACTATCTAGGTAATCTTGAAAAACTGCTGCAAAAGGTGGGCGTAGATCTAAGCGCTATCACCACAGAGACCTTAAAGCTCATTAAGGCCGATGATGAGATTCGTGGTTTAGTCGCGGCGGCGATCAAGACTAATCAACAGCGCAATAACCCAGTAACGATAAGTAATAACCTGCAATTCGCCCTTGGTCATGGCCTCGAAGATTTAACACTTGGCTCTTCTACCCCACAAGAAAAACGAGCACTCTCTAGCATAGCCATGGGTACGGCCAACGCAACCGAGTTAAGACAGGTCACCAGCGCTGTGAGCGGAGGCCGGATCGGTCGAAACGCAGCCGACGTCACAAAACAAACGATAGATCAATTACTATCTGCTCGATCTGCGCCATGGACAAATGATCTGAAGTCGAACATATCGGCTGTCCGGAGCTTCTTAACGAACCTACAACCCGCTGATCTAAAGACCCTAACTGCCGAACGCATCTACCGAGAAGCCAGTCAGCGTGTCGATGACCCAACGACAGAAGGAAATATCTTGGCCCTAGATCTCGCCTTAGCCGGTATGACCAATCTTTACGAGGAGCTATCGACAATCGCGGCGGCGGCACCGACTACCACTGGCATAGCAAGAAATCGAATGGCTACACCATGAGTACTCTTGACAATCTCATAGATTCACTGCTAGCATTCGAAACACAGCGAATTCAGGATCTGCCAATAGAGCTCAAGCAACAGCTCAAGCTCGAGGCAGATCGCCACGATTGGGCCTTGACCGGCCATGAATCGGTGGATTTCGTCATCAAGCGTCTCTGTTGGCTAGGAGTTGAAGAGACAGGCCAAACCGAGCCTAACCAATTGGATTTTGGCCAATACGCCAACCTGGACGAGACCTAAAGAAAGTTGTAGAGATGGAAAAACCCTCAGAATATCATCAGATTCAGTCACGGCTGACCGAACTAAGACCGGTCGGGATAGATGACTTAAGAGTTGAGGTCGCTAGACGACCCGACTCCTTAGGTGTGGCTCGAGCCGAAGAGTTCCTACGGAATGCGACTCGTCCAGTCAATGAAAACGACAAGGGGGGCAAAGATGGCTTTAAACAAAGATTCAACACGGCAACCGAATCGATATCCAGCACGGTCGATCAAGATACGCGCGGGATTTTCGATGTCGGCACCCTTGCATCGAGCGAGGAATTCTTAAAAGAAGCGACACAGCTTGAAGGATGGCGCACCGAGGCCAGCACACCCTATTTGGCCGATAGTGGCTCACCAATCTCGCAAGAAAAGTTTCGTTTATTGCTCCTCTCTACCCTACCGGCCGAGCTAATACCGTTCATCAACGATTACTGTTATTTCCAATACGACGACGATGATAAGGCGCCGGCCATTGATTACCAGGTGTCGGCCGATCGAAGCGATCAAGATCTTGATCCGACCAGTCCGGCAGCAACGAACGCCAAGATTAAAATCAGGCTGGGTCGTCAATCGATGGAGTCGACTAGCGTTATCAATCGGCCAGCCCAGGGGCAGGATAGTCGAAGTCCAGTTTTTTACAATTACTCAAGCCCACAGAAACTGCTCTATTACCTCGGCCACCTCTTCTCTAACCTATTAACCGATCCCGATACCGAAGAATCGGAGCAGTTTGAACCATCGCCAAAATGGTCATATTTTGTTGGCTTAGCCTTCGCTGCTCCGCAAAAAGCCGAAGAAACGGACCCAAAGCTCTATCAGCATTTTCTGCAACAGTGCGCTCAGCTCAATGATGCCAAGATTGCCAATAGCACCATGACGGATCTGGTCAAGCACCAACGCAGTCACGGCACATCGTCAAATATTGAGATTCGGCCAGAATACATACGCCAGATCGAAACTGCCGATTTACGCAGTCAACAAGAGATCGCCGAAGAGAAGGCAAGGGACGCACAGCCGAGCGCCATGCGTTTTGAAAAGGTTATCGAGGGCATCAACAAGGGCTTAAGAACCAACAAGCTTTTGGACTTGCTGGGCGTCAAATTGATGATTAAGTACGAGTTGCCCACGCAGCCTCAACGCTCAATGGAGCTAGAGAAAGATGGCACCGAACTAAAAAAATACCTCGAGATGTCGCCAGAAGAAAGATTTACCGAGCTTATCAGTGCCTCCAAAGACTATCAGCGGGAGACTAACGATAAAGAACGCAACAAAGTGCGTCACACGATGCGCCGGATCGTCTTGGCTGGTAGTCAACAGGGCTTGTGGCAGGAGTGGCAAGAGATTCTCTTTCTCCATATCACCAGTCAGACCTTTAGAGAAAGTAACGGCCAGATTATCGATAAAGAAGATTTTGAGGATCTAACCGTGATTCGACAGGCCTCTCAACAGGCTGGTCGTTTTGGTACCGGCTTTATGCCGTATGTAGCCGAAACCGTGCCTTCGGATCTCGGTCGTAAGGCTCAGATATACCGTCGACGGCCAATCGACGGACCGAACGGCAATCAGGCCGTCGAGGCGAGAATTCGTCAAGAGATTGCGTCCAAAAGCGATGAGTCGCTCAAAAAAGAGGCTGTGGCTGGCTATGGCTTAGTGCGCGACAAAGACGATCGCTGGCTCGAGCTCAATAGCAACCTAGGCAGCGCCAACTGGCGGACCGCCCACGGTAATCTGAGCGACCAGCTCGATCCAATCGTGGCTAACCAATTACAACAGCGTTACTTTTTACCGTTGAGAATTCGTCAGGTACCGCTAGATATCACCTATCGATTAAAGCGCCTATATGCCAGCGACGTGTTGATGGTCAAGTCGTCACAAAAAAGCTACGACAAGGATTTACCGGTCACCGTTCGCGAGGCCCTAGATCACTTTGGAGCAGAGCTAACCAGCTCACCAATCGAACAGGTCAAGGATATCGAGGCCGCGGCTAAATATTTCCGGCGTGGCCAAGGTAAGGCCGATGAGCTAATCGAGTTTCATAAGCAGCTCCAAGAGATTCAGTCGAAACTGCGCACCATGATCGACCGTAAGTTCCGCGACCAGTCAGGTATCCATACGGTAGATAGCGCCGTCTTAGCCATTATTACCGATGAGTTGATCGCCGGGAAATCGCTACAGTCGCTACTTAATCAGGGAGCCGAGATAACTAAAAAAGCTATTGCGGCTACCGCTCTTTCAAAAACACTCAAGCCAGCCGAGCAGGCTCGTTACGAAGAGAGAACAATGCAAACAATTTACAGAGTTTTTGCCGCCCTCGCCAGAGATCGCGACGGTAACGAACTGCTAGAGGCAATGGCTAAGCTGCACCGCTACGAAACCGAGGCCATCCCAGCCGAAGCTCAGTCTTTGCGCCGAAAGCTCGAAGAGTTAGGCGCCGCAAAATACCGAGCGCACGCGCAAGACTTAGCTCATTTCACGCGGCTCATCGATCTACCTTTAAAGGAATTAGTCGCTGACTTTAGAAGTTATGTTGGTCAAGAAGATGAGGGCATAACTGCGCCAGTACAACTCTTGTTTCAGGATCTAGGTATCGATCTAACTACTGAGTTCAATAGTCTTGGCGGACGACTAAAAGGTGAAATTGCAAAATTTGTCGATAATAAAAGCAATTCGGTCTATCGTGACGCCCTCCAGCAAATGGCTGCCGAATCCCCTGGCGACAAATCCATACTCCCCAGACCGATCCTGTCTCCGTTGATCGAAATCCTGATCAGTAAACTAGGAGTAACCTCGCTGCAAAAGCTAGCCGGAGCAGAGCTGGACCAAGACACTAGTGCCGCAATCGCGAACTTAACGAATGCCATCTTCGTCGTAAAATACGACACCCAATTTGAAGAAACATCGGCATTTGAACTTGAGTTTGCCCAAAAGATAGTCGAACTTGCCAATGGTGAGCTTGACAAAATCAGTCACACTGTCCAAGAGAAATATGAATCATTGATTGTCAACCGCGGCCTCAGTGAACCCGATCTTAAAAAGACGCAAAGCATTATCGAGACTATCGATCGCGCCAAAATGCGCTCTACCTCTGCCCTATTGCTATGCTTGGAGAATATAGATATTAACGCGGCGACTCAAGAAAAACTACCAATAGAAACAGAGGTGGCTGAGCTATTGAGCGCAATCAAAGACAAGAAGCTTGATCCATCTTCGAGACAGGTTGAAACACGCGCCAAAATTGACAGGTTGGTTCGAAACTTTCAAATCGCTCAAGCTCAACTTCAATCCAAAAATACAACCAGCACTAAATAGGTTATAATAAACATATGAATGAACGCATACAACCCTTGGATCGTACACCTGGAGGCATTCTCCGCCCTGAGCCAGTCAGGTTAAATACGGCTGAGATAATTAAGCCTTTAATCGAACAAGATAACGCTCCCGAGGTAATGCTGATCGAGACTCGGCGTGCTGGACTGTCTTATTCTCGACCTGGCACGATCCTAGCGCGCTATCGCGACCTCTTTGCCGGTAGCAGCTTTCGTGTCGGCAGTGCAGACCTAGCCGCGCTAGCCAAAGAGAGTAGCTCGATTGCCAAGGAGCTAGGCGTCGGTCAGTTAGATATATTATCGGTATTGAGCCAAACCGAGCCTGGCGTTGAAGGTAATGTGGTCGATCAAGGCGCTGTAAAAAAAGCTGTCGTTGACATTAATGTCAGGCTAAACGATGAGTATGGCATTGACGGTCAAAGACCTGTCAATAATAGCTATTTACAGCTTGCCACGGGCGAGATCATGAATGGTAACTTTAATAGTCCAACGATAAACAATGAATTAAGCCAGCTTGAAAACTGAGTGAATATTGCCTCGAAAAACCAGGGCCAGCAGCCAATGAGACAAAGCGGCGGCAGTAATCAAAATCAA
>CAYGIW010000005.1:0-14081 GCA_964350035.1 uncultured Candidatus Saccharibacteria bacterium | reverse complement strand
TAACTATGGCGTAATAACAAAAATTAAATTTATTAACGGTCTCAAGAAACAAGCGACGAGTTCTATCTGCATTTTGCTTAAAGTGGAACTCTTTGTTGCCTTTCCACCCAAGCTTCTGCTTTAATTTGTCAATTTCATCATCACAAGCCTGAGCTTCTTCGTGGTTCTCAAAAATAACGAGAGCAATAGTAAAAAACTTGCTTGAGGCAAGGCCTAATCCAGGATCTCCAGATTCATCAATGAAAACTAGCATACCTATAAAATACCATACAAAGACCGAAGTTTGTAGTACACTCAACCGTATGGCTTTTCTCCTCCTAAGAGAGTAAAATGAGCACAAGGACGGTATGGCAAACGAAACATTTTCACGAGTTATTATTGATAGAAAATTAAGAGAAGCCGGCTGGGATATTGAAGATTCCAACCAGGTTATTTTTGAGGATCATGGAATTGCCGGCCGGTCTGATTACATTCTTAAAGACAAACAAGGTCGCCCTCTCGCCCTCATTGAGGCTAAAGGACCCGATATTGACCCTTATAATGCCAAGCAACAAGCTCTAAACTATGCCGAAACACAGTATAAAGGAAAGATTAATTACATCTACCTGGCGAACGATCACCTTATTTACTTCTGGGACTTTACGACCGGTGGTGACGCTATCCCTGTTCCTCATTTCTTCTCACAGGATGACTTAAGCCGTAAACAACAGGTTAAAAACCTGGCTCATACAGAACCGCTCAATCAAAAGATGGTTGAGGAAGATTATTTTCATGATGTCGATTCAGATATTATGCTCCGGCCTTATCAAATGGAGGCTTGGCATGCTATCGCTGGTGGTTATGACGATGGAAAACGGGGCTTTCTTTTAGAAATGGCTACTGGAACCGGAAAAACAGTTCTTGCTTCGTTAATCATTTCTAAATTCCTCCGTACTCACCAAGCACAAACAGTTTTGTTTGTAGTCGACCGGATTGAACTTGCTCGTCAAACTAAGGGCACCTTCGAGCGTTTACTTGGTCATCTTTCCGCGGTTGGCACCTACTGGGGTGAATCTAAGAAAAATCTTGTCGGTGCCAATGTAGTTATCGCTACAATTCAATCATTGATCGCTCACGGGCAAGATGTTTTCACGCCTGGCTACTTTGATTTAGTCGTCCACGATGAGGCGCACCGAAGTATATATTCGCCAGAAGCTCGCGGTATTATGGATTATTTCGTTGGAGCCACAAAAATTGGTCTTACAGCCACCCCTAAGGATTTCCTAAAAAATCTTGATATGAGCCAGCTTGGGATTGATGACCCAAGAGCTGCGGAGTTGAGAGTGCAGCGTGACACCTACCGTTACTTTGGTTGTGAAAATGGCCAGGCTACTTTCCGCTATACAATTCAAGATGGTGTCAAAGAAGGCTACCTGGTGCCACCAAAGCTACATAAAATGACTTCGGCTTTAACTCAACAAGCGCTCAGTCTAGAGGGCTTGGTTGGTGAGGCTGACTATGAAAATGAAAGTTACAGTGTCAAAGATCTAGAAAAGAAAGTTTTTGTGCCGGAGCGCAATCGGCTTATGATGCAGGAATTCCTTGAGTACGCTGAGAAAACTCCTGATGGTAATATCGGAAAGACGATCATCTTTGCCGTTAATCAAACCCACGCTACTAGCCTTGAGAAAATCCTTAATCAGCTTAAGCCGGAGTTTGGCGGCCGATTTGCCGTAACAGTTACAAGCCGAGTTCAAGGTGCTCATGATTTAGCACGAGACTTTAAGAAACTCGATAACAATTTACCTCGAGCGGCTGTTTCGGTAGATATGCTAACAACAGGTTACGATGCGCCGGAAGTGCAAAATATCGTCCTTGCGCGACCAGTATTTGAACCAACTCTTTATCAACAGATTAAAGGACGAGGCACCCGCCTTTGTAAAGAAATTGATAAGAAGCAGTTTGTTGTTTTTGATTTCTGTGGGGTCTGTGAATACTTTGAAGAAGAATATGACTGGGAAGCTCCGCTAAAGATTACCAAGCCAACGGATGAAACGCCTCCACCAACACCTAAAGGACCTCATGAGCCTCGCCCAACTGGCGAAGGCGAGCCACCGACACCACCAGCCCATAAAACTGAAACTTCCACTATCTCCCGTCTTGACGTGGTTGGTTCACGTGATCAAATTATTTATGGACCTGATGGTGATAAAGTTGATCGTGAAATGTACCAGGATGAGTGGAGCCGACAAGTGAAAACATTTGTCGAAGCCCACCCTGAGGCTATTGCAATGGCTCAAGACGACACAAAGACCGAAGAATTGATCGATCTCCTTAATACCGAGCTCTTAAACCGACCTGATTTCTACTTTAACGAGGGCAACCTCATCCAGTCACATCGAGTTATCGCAACCGTTAGAGACTTTTTCCTGTCTGCAATTGGTAAGGGTTCATTACCACAACGCAATGAGCAGCTTGGTGAATGGCGTAACGGCATGCTAGAAAAGTATGGTCAGGCTTCGTCAGGTGGCTCACAGAAACGCTACCTAATGACTCGCTTGATGGTCGACGAAATAATGAAGAATGACGAGCTTCGTATCGGTCTCCAACAAAAACCAAGCTTGAATTTCTTGCTTCATGAGCCGTTTAACCTTGACTTTAGGCCAGAAGAATGGCTAGATACATACGGCAAAGACACCCTTTTCGAAATGGTGCATGATGTTAGGAATAGCCAGTTACTGAAGGTTTAATTTATGTCACATACAGACTTCAAAAACCGAGTCGATAGCTTAATGAATGTTCTGTGGAATGGTGGGGTAGCTAACCATTCCACTATTATTGAGCAGATTAATTATCTAGTCTTTTTACGTTCCCTAAGTAAAAAAGACGACCACGCTATGCGAATCGATCCAGAAGCTGAGCGTGTTTTCCAAGGAGAACTAGCTCAATACCACTGGGACAATTTACTAGTATTAAATGCTGAAGTTCTTTTTAGTACCCTCGAAGATATTTATCGTCGGTTGCCAGAGTTAACCACTGACAAAACAATTCAGCTTCTTTATCGTGACGCTCATGTGAAGGTATTTGATAAGCCTACCCTACGCAGACTCGTTCATGAGATTGAACAATTAATGCGCGAACTTGAAGAAGAAGCTACAGCTGGCCGTAATGACATCTTCGGGGATATGTATGAATACCTCTTGGGTAAGCTTGCTCAGGCAGGCACATTAGGTTCCTTCAGGACGCCACGCCATATCATTAAGTTCATCGTCGATGTGATTGACCCCAATAAGGGGGAAACAATTCTTGATCCCGCATGTGGTACAGCAGGATTCCTTGTGGCTGCCTTAGAGCATCTTAAAGAAAAATATACTTCCGAAGAGTTTAAGAAACAAAATAAACATCCGCTCGACTTGCTAAATCCGGATGAGCGTAAATTTCTTTTTCAACATACCTTCACAGGCTTTGACAGTGACTTTGACATGTTTAAATTTGGGTTGATGAATCTCTACCTACACCAACTCGAACATCCAAATATTAAGCGTATCAATACTCTTGTTGACACCGCCGGTGATCGTACTAAGTGGGATGTTATTCTTGCTAATCCTCCATTCGCCGGTGCAGTAGATCGGTCAAGTATCAGCGAAGACCTGCAAATGGGAACTCGAGCGACTGAGCTCCTGTTCCTGCGTTATATGATCGACCACTTATCCCCCACCGGAAGAACTGGTGTGATTGTACCGGAAGGTGTAATCTTTTCAGCTAGTAATGCACACAAAAAAATTCGTCAGCTGCTTATTGAAGAAGCTGGTTTATGGGCCGTTGTTTCGCTACCCGCCGGCGTATTTAATCCATATGCTGGCGTCAAAACCTCAATCCTCTTATTTGATAAGACTCTAATAAAGAAAGCTCAACACATTCTTTTTGTAAAGATTGAGAATGACGGTTTCGACCTAGGGGCACAGAAGAGGCCAGTTCTAGGTAGTGAACTCCCTATGGCTAAAGAGGCTTTGGATGCATATAAAAAGTTTCTCAAAAATGATGATGGCCAACTTGACGAAAATGGTTGGCCAAACATTGCTGAAGTGGATGGAAATCCACTCTGTACCTTTGTTAGTAAACAGTTAATCGAGCAAAACAGTAACCACAATCTTTCTATTGATCGTTATAAAGTAGCGCCAGATCGAGTAAATACTAAATGGCCGCTAGTCGAGTTGGGAGAGGTTTGCAAAATATTAAATGGATATGCTTTTAAGAGTGAGAAGTATGTCAATAATGGTATCAGGGTAGTAAGAATTACAAATGTTCAGAAGGGAATGGTTGTAGATGATGACCCTAAGTTTTACTCCAAAGAAACTCAGGAACCAGTTGAAAAATATAAACTTTTTGAAGATGACTTACTTCTTTCTTTAACGGGTAATGTCGGTAGAGTGGCACTACTCTCTAAAGAGTTTTTACCAGCGGCTCTTAACCAACGAGTTACATGTTTGAGAGCTGACGAACAAAAGATTATTCCGAGATTTCTATTCTCAATGTTAAATCGCGATGAATTTGAAATAGAGTGCATAAAAGCCTCCAGTGGAGTTGCACAAAAGAACCTAAGTACTGTGTGGCTGTCAAAATATAAAATACCTTTACCGTCTATTGAGGTGCAGAACGAAATTGTTAAACAAATTGAAGTCAAACGAGAGATAATTAAGTATGCTAAGTCAATTATTACAAGCTTGGGAAGAGAGAGACAATATTTTGGCCAATCGCTTAGAAAAGTAGAGAATATTGAGTGGGTAGAGTTGGGAAATGTCTCAACTATTGTACGAGGAAGCTCGCCAAGACCGAAGGGTGATAAAAGATACTATTTTGGCAATGTTCCAAGATTAATGGTTTCGGACGTGACACGCGACGGCATGTACACAATGCCCAGGATAGATTTTCTAACCGATGAAGGCGCCAAATTAAGCAGGCGCATGGAAAAGGGTGATTTAATCATGGCGGTAAGTGGAAATCCTGGCTTGTGTACAATCTTAAAAATTGACGCATGCATCCATGATGGGTTTGTTGGCCTTAGAAATCTAGATAAATCAAGAGTATTAGTGGAGTTTGCATATCACTATCTAATGGCCATTAAAGAGGATAATAGCTCATTTTCTGTGGGAGCGATTTTCAAGAACCTTAATACCGACCAGATTAAGAAGATAAAAATCCCCCTCCCTTCATTAGAAGCTCAAAAAGAGCTTATTAGTGAAATTGAGAAAGATGAGGAAGCAATTCGAGAAACTCGAGAACTGATTTCTCGCTACGAGTCAAAAATTACTGCGACCTTGGATGGAATATGATTGATTATTATGGAAAAAATTGAATTTGAATTTCTAAAAGACGCACCTATAAGCGAAAATAACGGGGATCTCTTTGGGTTTTATCACAGTAATATCGCTCCTGCGCTTAGGGATATTTTAGAAAGTCAGACTTGCGTTCACACAATTGCCCTCTATGGGGACTGGGGAACGGGTAAAAGTACAATAGTTAAATTGGTGAAGCAGGATAGCGATTCAAATACTCTAATTATCGAATTTGATTGCTGGAAATATGAGAAGGATTCTTTACGTCGGCAGTTATTAATGCAGTTAGCGAAAGACCTAGGGCTAGGCAAAAAATACTTGGATAAGCTCGAGAAAGAGTTCTATTTTTCGTTAAGTGAAAAAGTTTCTGAGAAGCTCGAAGTGTCCTGGCCACGCTTAGGCAAGGCTGCTTTATTTTCCCTTCCTTTTGCTATCGTTCCAGCTATGTATGCCTGGCAGAATCACGCAATGGGCGTAAGCCAATGGCAATCATTTTTTAGTTCGCTTATACCCTATTGGACTGCACTAGGGCTACTCCTTGATAAGTTTGTTGGTGAGGATTTCAAGAATATTATTATGATCTCGCCAGTCTCCGGCTCCAAGAATCGACTAGATTCACCCGAGCTTTTTGAAAAATCTTTTACAGATATTATTCAGCAAGCAAACGGCCATCAAAAAATTGTTATCGTGATTGATAACCTGGATCGTGTTGATCCTGACATTGCTCGTGAAATGCTCTCTACGCTAAAGACCTTCTTAGAGGTGGATAGCGCTAACTTGGCCAATAAAAGTATTGTTTTCTTAGTGCCGTGTGATTTTACAGCCATCCAAAAAGTCAATACGGAAGGTTCCTCAGACGAGTTCCTACGCAAAATATTTAACGTTACCCTTTGGACCCCTGAGTTTATCAATAGCGATCTACAAAGCTTCACCGAAGGAGAGCTAAAAAAGACAGGTGGTATTTCTCAGTACCTAAACAATGAATACATAGCGTTAGTAATAAACTCTGCATTTGCTAATAATCCACGCCAAATTAAACAATTTATTAATAACTTGATTGCCGCAGTGATTACTGCAAGCAAGACTGATGTCTGGGAGATCATTCAAAAGAATGTTCCTTATCTAGCAAAAATCTTGGTCTTGAGACAGAAATTTCCCAAGGCTTATGCTCGTTTAAAGGAGAAATGGTTTGATCCACATAACATTATCGAAGAGGGCGAGGAGCACGCTGAGCTTAGAGAATTCATGCTTAAGACAAGCCCTATAACCGTACTTGACGCTGAGCCATACCTTTATTTCAAAAAACCCGTTATTTCAGCCATATTAACTCATTCAGACGATATAAGGATTGGTCTAATTGAAGGTAATAAAGAGCAAAGTAGTATCTTAATCACACAAGAGTCAAATAAGGAGGCCGTCGCTGACTTTGTTTCCCTTCTGCTCTCTAAATATCAGTCACAGCCAGAAGTACTGCTAAATATTCTTGTGACGCATCTAGAAATCTTCAATGCTTCCAAGATCAAGATTAATAAAAAGGCCTATTATAACAGCCTAGGCAAAGCTATAGATAATAATCTTTGGCAGGACTACTTGAAACTACCAACAAAATTGATCTTTACAGATTTACTCGCAAATGAGCAGATTGATCAAGATCTTGCAAAGCGCATCATAGAACGATATATCACGGCTCTTAGTAGTGACGAGCTGAAACCACCGCAGAATCTAGATAAAGCCAAGGAAATCATTACCTGCCTAAAAGAGCACCACGCATTATTATCACAAGACAATAAATCTAAAATAGCTCAGGCCTTGGAGCAGAACTTTACCACATATATCGAGATTATGACCTTATTACATGATACTCAGATGCAGAATATCTTTATTACCAAGGAAGGCTTCACCAAGTTCATTGCGACACTTGAACAGAAGAACATTGCTGCCTGCCTGCCAATTATTCTACGATTTCAAAAGTACATAACGACTCACAGTGGTCTATTAAGCGTGGTCATTCAGCGGGTAGTAGATCTTCTACAAGCTGAGTTCACCGCTAATCCTGATACTCGGAAGGAGAAATATGACTTGATGCGTCGTATTACCGAGCTATTAAGCACGTTTCAAGGTGAGCTCACTTCGCTTAGTGCTGAACTCAAGGAGCAACTTGTACTTAATCTTACTCAAACCGTAGACGGTATTAGTAGCCCTACTGAGCGGTGGATTTGCGTAGAAAGCTTGCAGTTAGTCTACCCAATTGCTACTCCAGAAAAGCAAGCCCAGATCGTTACATTAACTGGTAATTTCTTTGCCAATGCATCTTATGTAGATATTGAAAATGCCATTGATAATGTGGACGTAAGCTACAACGAACGCCTAATTGAACAGTTCCTTCCCCAGTTGTTACCTCGTATGGTTAGTATGCCCGACCTCCTGGAGTTTATTTATCGAAACGCAAACTTGAATCAAAAGGTTACGATTATTAAACACCTAATTGATAACCAAAATGACAGTGGGGTTTCGTTCCTTTCGTCTCTCGAGAAAATACCAGCACGGGTGGATATCATCAAATACCTATTAAATAGGCTACCAGCAATCCAAACACAGAATCGCGTAGATGCTTACAATTTTTTGCCAAAAAAGATAAACAAAAATGATCCTGAGGAAATAAAAAACGCAGTTGTTGCACAAATCAAAGATATGCTTAAAACAAACGACCCCACAATATCAAAGGTTGGGTATGACTTTTTCATTCATTGTGAATTTTTAAGTGATGAAAAACGCAGAGAGATCACCAGCGAGGTTCTTGCGTTTCTTCGTGACCCAGGTACAACGATTGAGGCAGTTCATCTGTATAACCTAAGTGCGATTTCTTACTGTTATGAAAAACTTCACGATACCGTAAAAAAGGATTTTACCCATACTCTCTTCGATAACCTACGTCCAGAGAAGGATAAGGCGACACTTGAAAATTTGGTAGAGGTGATAGGGGAGATTAAACTCACTTACCTCCCGAATAAAACAGACTTTGACGACCTACTTGATCGCCTCAATGCATGGCCTGAAAGCGCCGATAAACAATGGTTATTAAACCAAATTAATGCGCTTCAACCACAACTGCCAACAAAAGAAGAGAAGAAATACTGGAAATCTATTACGGACTTAATACAGCCAGTAGCTGGCTAGAATAGCTAATAAGCTATTGCCCTGGGACTCGCCTGGTGGCATAATCAGCTCAGCAAGTGAGTATTTACTATGTATGGACGGCAACGAAATATTTTCGATCCCAAGTCGGAAATACCATTCAAATTATCGAGATCAAGACTAGAGAACTTTACCAAATGTCCTCGGTGTTTTTATATTGATCGTCGGCTGGGAGTTAGTCAGCCTTCCGGGCCTCCATTTAGTTTGAATAATGCAGTCGATGAATTACTCAAAAAAGAGTTTGATATTCTTCGTGAAAACGGCGAAGCGCATGCCTTAATGACTGAGTACGGGCTCGATGCCGTACCTTTTAAGGACGACCGAATGGATGAGTGGCGTGATTCTCTCCGTCGTGGCATCCAATATCTTCATGAGCCAACCAATCTATTAATCTGTGGCGGTGTCGATGATGTTTGGGTTAGGCCTAATGGCGAGTTAATCATCGTTGACTATAAAGCCACCTCTAAAAACGGTGAGATCGAGTGGGATGATAACGCCCAACATCATAAGCAATACAAGCGCCAAATGGAAATCTACCAGTGGCTGTTCCGTAAGAACGGTTTTAAGGTTTCAGATACTGGTTACTTCTTTTATGTTAATGGCCAAACAGAACCAGACGGTTTTCATGGCAAACTTGAATTTACCGCCAAGCTACTGCCTCATACTGGCGATGATTCATGGGTGGAGCAAACAGTCATAGACGCTCACAAATGTTTGATGAGTGAGACAATGCCAGAGCTAAGCCCTCTTTGCGAATTCTGCCAATACCGCCAAGCAACATTAGCGCTAGAAGTTGTAGTCTAACTTAAATCCACAGTTGAGTATAAATACGGACGAAGAACAGCAAACAAGCTTGAAAAACGCGAACTTCTTAAAGACTTGGTCGATCCGATATAATTGCGGGACCGGAAACTACTTATCAGGTTAAAACCTCAAGTAAGTAAGTTCTTTCGTACTCAAAATGAAAAAATGGTGGAGCTGGGGGGAATTATCGCGTCGCTTCGCTCCTTGCCGGGGCGCTGCGCTAACTCGCGCCCGTTCGATTCCCTTTCTTCATACTCACCAACTAAAATAAGCCACCTGCGGTGACTATTTTCGTTGGTGGAGCTGGGGGGAATCGAACCCCCGTCCGAATAGCGACAACATTAAACGCTACAAGCTTAGTCGACTTAATTTAGACTTAGAGTCGGAGTCGACCAAGGCTCTCTAAGTTGAGCTGCTTATCTTAGACTAACGACGCAGCGAGCGTTAGTAGCGGCTAATTATATATCACGCGAACTGACTACCTAATTAGCTCAATAGTCGTCACGGCTCTCGGTATTTAAGCGAAAGCAGGAGCCGGAGTAGCGAACAGCGATTTTACAGCTGTTGAAACCCGGTTAGCAAAGTTTGCACTTAGCAGTTTGGCTGTTAACGCGGCCAAGCGGCTTGCTTTTAAAGTTCTCGGGATCTACCCGTCTAGGCCAGATCAGCCCCACGCTGTCTATACCATATATTAACAGCTTTGTCAAGGTTCTCATAGCCCCGATTACAGCCTATACTGCAGCTATGTCCAAGTTATCTGCAGAGGTTTTAATGCTCGAACCGATCGGCCAAGGTCGGCAGATCTTTAGTTACTCGGTACCCGAGGCATGGTCATCGATCGGAGTTGGTCAACGAGTTTTAGTTGAGTTAAGGAACCGACAGCTGATTGGTGTTGTAATTAAGCTACTCAAGAGTCAGCCAGATCCACAAGCCAGATATCAGCTCAAATCTATTTTACGGTTGATCGATCAAACTCCACTGATCTCTGGGGCCTACTTACGGTGGTTGCAGACGATGGCAAAGCTTTATCGTTCTACCCCGGCGCAGCTGCTCCGCTCCCAACCTCCGCTACCGATTAAACATAGCTGGCTCAAGCCAACAGAGCCTGCTCAGTCTCAAGCCGTTACTCCTGCATTTTCTAATCCGGTCAGTGAAAAAAAACAATATCAAAAGCCGAGTTATTTAATCAGCGATGATTACTTTGCCGACCTGTTAGCACTATTGCCTCAGGCTACGACCAAGCTCAATGGGCAGGGGCAAACCTTAATAATAGTAGCTAGCCAGCTTCAGCTAGAGACGATTAGAGAGCTATTACTAACCGAGTCTGATGAGTATAGCCAGTACATCTTAGAGCTCGAACCGTATCTGCGTCTTAAACATAGTTCCGAAGATTGGTTAGCTACGGTGACCAAACAACCGATCTTGCTTGGCCTCCGAAGTATGGCGAGCTTAAGCCTACCCAATCTCAAGCGCGTCATCGTTATCGAGCCGGATCTCTATGGTCAGACCGAATCGCAGTCGCCTTATTGGTCGAGTCTCAGTCTCTTAATTGAGCGCCAAAAACACGAACGGTTTCAGCTCTATACTTTGAGCGCTGCACCGCCCAAGGCTAGCCTTTCGGCTAGACACCAAACCGAGCTCAAAGCCGATTCGCTGATCTGGCGACGTCGTCAGCTCTCTTCATACCGTATTTTTGAGGAGCCGGTAGCGGGATACTCGCTCTTGAGTCCCGAGGTACGACAGCTGGCACAAGAGTGTTCGGGCAAGATCTTGGTCGTCAGCGATGCGACAACAGAGAGCTGGCGATTGCGCTGCGGCAACTGTCACCGAATCTGGCACTGTCAGAGCTGTCAAAGTTCAACTATCAGAGACCTGGACGATTTCAGCTGTCTTGGCTGTCAAAAGACAATCAATTATCCCTGCCCGAACTGCCAGCAACAGGTTTGGCAAAGCGAATCGTACGGTCCATCAAAGCTCCGCGACCGCCTGACCCGAGAACTAAACCGACAGTTCGAGCTAACTGGCCCGGATTGGCGATACCGTATTCTGAAACGAGAGTATCAACTGTTAATCTGGCTGAGCTTTGACAGTTTCCAAAATCAGGCCCGTTTAAATTGGGATTATGACTATCTCTGTTGGCTGGCTGCGGCCACTGCTATGGCTGAAACAGTATTATTAATCGGCCATGGACAGAATCAGGATGCTCTACGCCCAGCCTGGCCTAATAATAAAGAGGAATGGCTCCGTTGGGCCAAGGGTCAATCCGATCAATTAAAGGCCCAGGGATTAGATTTTGAGCTAACCCGTCTCACCCTCATCGAGCCTTCACTCAAACTCAAAGCCGCATTACCAGATGTTTTTTGGCTTAACGATCAACAGGGTTATTTAGCCGATAACCGAGTTTTTGATATCCCGGTAACCGAGTTATCAAAGCTTAAAATCGAACCAGATGCCTTTGATTTCTGATATATTAAATAGAGATGACTGATCGAACCATCCTGTTAGCAACCGAAACCTATGCGCCAACCATCAACGGTGTGGCGATTTCAGTGCGTCAACAGGCCAAAGTTTTGCGCGAGGCCGGCTATTTAGTCAGAGTCATGACCCCGAGACAGGCCAAGGCCAAAGAAGAGCTGGCAGTGTATCGCGTGCCATCGATCCAGCTCCCGAATCCTCATATCTATCCACTGACTCTGCCGCTCTCTCAATTCACCCTCACCAACGACTATAAAACAGCTCTCAAAGGCGTTGAGTTAATTCACCTGCAACATATCTCGTTTTTGACAGTAGCTCTCCTAATTTACGCCAAGCGTCATCGTTTACCGACGATTTACACGTATCACACCTTGCTAGAGCATTATTTAGGCCGACTTTTCGTCATTAACTTTCTACTGCGGCCGATTTTGCGCTGGCTGACCAAAAGCTTCGCTAATCAAACCGACCAGGTGATTGTGCCAACTAAAAGTGTTAAACGCTACCTTAAGGAGCTGGGGGTCAAGACTAAGATTACTGTCGTTCCAACCGGTATCGAGGTGCAAAAATATCGTCGTGGTCGCCGCAGTTGGCTTGAGGGCAAACACCATATACCAGTCGATAAGCTGATCATCAGCTATATCGGCCGGTTGGCTCAGGAAAAGAATGTTGATTTAATCCCAACGGCCTTGGCGCCCTTGGCCGAGCGCGAGGATTGGCACCTACTGATGGTTGGTGACGGACCGGCCCGAGCGAATCTCGAGCATCATTTTGCAGTGCTCAATCTATCCGAGCGCGTCACCTTTACTGGTTTTGTGCCACCCGACGAAGTGATGCGTTATTTTGGCGTGAGTGATATCTTTATCTATCCCTCACCAAGCGATACCCAGGCGATTGTCGTTTGCGAGGCCCTGGCTGCCGGAGCGGTGCCGTTAGTCGGTGATGCCTGGGGCCCAGCCGATATCGTCGACGATGGGATAACTGGCTATGTTCTTGACTTGAAAGCCGAGGAGTTTACCGGTAAGATCGCCTTACTCCTCGATCGAGCCGAGCTCTTGCTAAAATTACGTCGCAAGGCCAGCCAAGCCAGTCTCGCTTACGATCGACTTCAAACCAGCCAACAACTTCTACAAGTCTATGCCGACACCTTTAATCGTCACCGTCCCCGCTAAGAATCTCCACCAGCGAAGCCAGCCGGTGGTTGTTTCTGATCCAACGCGGTTACAAGCGGCTAATCAGGCTCTAGAGGCGATGGTTATCGCTATGCGTCAGGCGCATGGTCTAGGTCTGGCCGCTCCACAGATCGGTCTCAATCAACGGCTGATTGTCGCCGAGTATGCTAGCTCATCCGATCAGCAGGCTTTTAAGCTCATGCAACTGATTAACCCGAGCTATCAGCCGGTGCGGGCGAAGACACTAATCGCTAACGAGGGCTGCCTCTCGTTACCCGGTTTTGAGCTACCGATCGAGCGCTATGAGCAGATCAAGGTCACAGCTACGCTAAGCGATGGCCTGGTGCGTCAGTGGGTGGCGCGCGATCTCGAGGCTCGAGTCATCCAGCACGAGATCGATCATCTCGACGGTCAATTGATCACTGATCGAGCCATACCCGAGCTTGAGCGACTCAAAACTGCCCGAGTGGTCTTTTTCGGCTCGAATCACATCAGCGCTAGTTGTCTCTATGCTCTACTGGCTACTACTGAGGTCGTCGCGGTAGTGACCGAAACCGACAAGCTCGGACAGGACGGCGTTAGTCTTCGGGCTAATCCCGTGGCGCAGATTGCCCGCGAGCTCGGATTACCTCTCATTCAGTTTGATTCAATCAACCAGGTCGAGGCGATCGAGGCCCTCAGTAAATATCCGGCTGACTTTGGCTATTGCGTTGCTTATGGCCAGCTTTTCAAGTCGGCAACCCTCGAGAGCTTAAACTATCCGATCTTTAACCTCCATTTTTCACTCTTACCAAACTATCCGGGAGCGACTCCTCACCTGATGCCGATTCTCAACGGTGACCAACAGACCGGAATTACTCTCTTTAAAATTAGCCCTAAATTAGATGCCGGTCCGATCTTAACTCAGGCGAAATATGAGCTGACTCAAACCGAGACCGGTCCAGAATTACTTCAGGAGCTGACCAACCTTGGTATCTTGGCCAGCCTACGGGCCTTGGTTGACTGGCGAGCTGGGCGTCGAGAGTTAATCACCGTTCCTGCTGTGAAAAAATCAGCTTTGGGGGCTGCCACCCGGAATTATGCGCCTAAACTGACTAAAGAGAGCGTTCTGATCGATTGGCAG
>CAYGIW010000004.1:0-16593 GCA_964350035.1 uncultured Candidatus Saccharibacteria bacterium | reverse complement strand
GTCTTGAAAACAGCCAGGGGTGCAAGCTCCTCGTGGGTTCGAATCCCACCCTCTCCGCCAGTAAAATATTACCGACTGTCAAGTTAGTGTTATTTTACTGGTGAATATACCGGTAGGGATTCGAAGGGCGCGAGTCGAGTGCGAGTTAGCGTAGCACTCGCTTGTGTGTAGCGATATTGTTTATCTTTCCTTTTCTACGATTGAATATAGTAAAAGGCTCTAATGTCAATCATAGATCGACTCAAACAATTGGGTTGGCTGAAACTGGTGACGATTGGTCTCTCCGGCCTTGTCGTTATATTGGGGATGACGGCGTCAGTTCATGGCTTGGTCGCTTCAGAGCGAGTAGTTACGAGTACCCAGCCCTCACTTTCGCCCTTACCTTCACTATTGCCTTCGCCTTCATCAACACCAGTTGAGTGCCCAGACAGGATCGAGCACGATCAACAACCGGCCCCACTCTGGATTAAAGGTAGTGAGCGAAAAAGGATCAGCGGAGAAGATGAGGCGCTCATCATGGCCGCATGTTCAAGTCCCAGCCCAGTGGCCAAAGCCTCATCCGCACCCACCACAACCAAAGTCGCGGCTAAACCTGTTTCAACCTCATCGCTTAATTCAACCTCAACACCCATTCCCACTCCAACGCCAACCTCAACACCAACCTCAACGCCCTCGCCTACACCCGCAGTGGCGGCGTGTAAAAGTGACGCTATCCCTGTCTTTACGAATCAGTTGATTGATCCGGCGTTAGTGACCAACATCCTTACACCGCCGAATATCGCAGTGTCGAGTGGCCACTTAAAGACCCACAGCTATATCGATACCTCATCCTCAGCGATACCGATCTATGCTCCTGTTGATATGGAGCTCTTTAAAGGCGACTTCTACACTGGCGGGCCGTACTATTTCGATTTTCGAATCAGCTGCGAGGTAACCTTGCGAGTTGCACACGTCACTGAGCCCATCGAATCGATCAAGCAGGCATTTGGTTCAGACCCAGAAGCAGCCAAAGAGATCGAGATTAAACCATCGATTAAGATCAAGGCTGGGGAGCACTTTGCTTATAGCGGGGGACCGCCACACGTCCTTAATAACGGTCTGGACTTTGGCGTCTATAACACAACCAAACCGAACCGCTACACCGAAAGCCAGACGAGTAGTATTTATACAACCGCGGTCTGTCCATACGATTACTTTACCGATACACTTCGAACCGCTTATAAGGCAAAGTTCAATCTTGTGACCCATCAGGGCATGACGCGGGACGGTGAGTCATTCTGCCAATAAGTTACGCTTGAGACATTCAGAGGCGATCACCACCTGTACGTTAGACTTGACAAACAGCGTTACACCTGCTAAGATCCTGTCACGATTCGTTGAGTCATCATGGCTCAAGAAACGAACCTTCACGGTGACGAGGAGAAGAGACATGCAAGGGTTGCGGTACTTATCTAGTCCAGTGGTTGTTGCACCCGAGACGCTAGAGGTCACTGTCATGGCATGCGCCGACATCAGAGAAGTGATTAAGGAAGCGATCGGCATAACGTACACGAACTTGACCATCGGGTTCTTTTTCAACGACGTGTTAGTTACTGTCAGAGTGGATTCCGATCCGGAGCTGATTTATCGTGACTATATGCGGGCATTAAGAGGTTACATCCTCAAAAGTGTCGGGCCTTATCCCAAACTGCTTTTAAGTCAGGCAGAGCTGGACAGTGATGCCAGGATCGAAGCGGAGAACGAAAATCGTTACCGAGAGCAAGAAGCAGTGTTGGAAGCCGAAGACAGGATCAAACAGGCTGCTCTCGCAGCCAAGCTGCTGAATGCTCCAGAAATCGAGCTCAGCGATCCTGAGGCTTGGAGGAGGTTCGAGGCCGACAACACAGATGCACATGGTAAGGCGGTCTTGCGATGTGCCGAGGATTGGGCGCGACTCATGCAGCTCGAGATGGCCAAATGGGATCTCGAGTCTGTCGAAGAAGTTGCGATGTCCTGCTATGACCAGTCTGAGTCTGGCATCTCTGGCTCTATGCAAGGACAAGCGGTCCAACTTCTCAGACTTTGTTGGCGACATGGAGAAGAACTTAAAGAGTGGTACGCAAATCTCTGGCGATGAACTACTGAAGAAAGGTCAGCGGTTTGAAATCCTGGCATGGCGTGCTTAAGCGTCAGACAGCGCGCGAACCAAGTTCGCAATCAAGGGCTCCTTGCAGAGGCAATCTGCTCGGAGCCCTTTTTTTTAATTTTAAAATTAATGAATCTGATCGTTAAATGAAAATCTTACACTATTCATAAAGTAATCGATCGAGTTGCTCTCTGGTAGAGCGGAGAGTGTTCTGGATGGCCGTTAACTGATCCATCGAGCGCTTTAAGAGCTTCTCAGTTGAGGCGAGCTGTCGATTAAAGAGAGACTGACGAACTTTACTCGTAGTTTGGCTCAAGTTACGTTTATACTGATCGATTTTGATAATATAGCCTTGAACAGTCCGGTTAGCTCGATTCTCTTGATTAACGAGATTCTTGATCTTGCCCTCTATAGTTTTCTTACTACGAATATCTTTTTTGGTTAGCTGGCGAGCGATCTTTGGCTTTGGCGTCGGTGTTGGATCAGGGGCAACCGCTGTTGATGACGAGACTGGGGCAGCATTGACAGCGCTAGACGTAGCCTGTGCGGTGGCGGTCGGAGTCGAGATGGTCGCCACTGGCGCCGCAGGCGCTGCTGGTGCGGCGGGGGCTGGATTCGGCTTATTCTGTACTAACGGATTACGCCTGACAATCATTCGATACTCATCGGTCGAGGACGTGTGGCCCGCCTTGTCAGTAACCACCATTTTAACACTATGAATCGAGCCCTCGGGATATCGATCGGTGTCCCAGCTCGTGCGATAGAACTGATACGGTCCGGCGCTGTAAGCGAAGCCGGCTTCGCCAACATACTGTCCATCGATATAGCTGAAGACAGACTGGAGACCGACTGCATCATACGTTAACAGGTCTAAATTAACCGTCCCGGCCACATCGCCAGGCACTTTTGGCAAAGTCAGGTATGGCTGGATATTATCAACTATTACTTCGACCGCCGCCGCCGATTGCTTTCCGGCTGTGTCTGTAGCAATGACCTTTAAAGTGTTTTCTATCTGTCGTCCTACAGGATGAGTGTTCCAATCAAAGACATAGGGCGAAGATGTCAGCGTGCCGATCCTGGTATTGTTGGCATATAGATCTAATGAGGCGATGGCTCGATCGTCGAAAGCTTCGATGTTAACCCTGACCACATCACGAAGATAGCTCTTGGCATTTGGCGAAAGAATCCTAACCGAAGGCGGAGCAAGATCTATCGCGACAGGCGAGGGGACTGGAGGTGGCGTTGCCGTTGCTGATGGCTTAGGTGTTGCAGTGGGCGTAGGAGTCGGGGTTGAGGTTGGACTAGGAGTAGGAGTTGAGGTTGGAGTTGGAGTCGGAGTTGCCGATGGCTTTGGCGTCGCTGTCGGTGTAGGTGTAGGCGTCGGGGTTGAGGTTGGAGTAGGAGTAGGAGTTGGGGTTGGAGTTGGTGCTGGATTCTTCACGGTTATAGTCACTGGTGCAGATTCAGCGAGATTACCGGCCAGATCTTCTGCCTTAACTACATAAGTATGAGTAGAGCCATCGGGGTAGAGAGCGTTATTCCACTGGTATCGATAGTAATGCCAAACATTGATATACAGTAGCTCTGGGGTACCGACCGATTGGCCATCGATAAAGACCTCGACCTTGCGAATGCCAACCCGGTCGTAAATTGCCGTATCAATATTCACTAACCCAGTAGTATTAGTGGGAAAATCATACATATGGACCAATGGGGGATAATTATCTGGCGTGATGCTAACTTCTGCAGTTGCCTGGTTGCCGCTCTTATCAGTCGCAACCGCTTGCAACGCTGTCTTGACACCGGTATTGGCAGTATTAGAATCCCACATGTATACATAGGGTGCTACTGTTAGACTTTTCTGTAAGTAGCCATTTCTAAAGATCTCTACCTTTTGGATGCCTCGGGCGTCTTCTGCCTCAACAACTACTGGAATGATACCTTTGACAATACTGTCTTGAGTCGGCGTAGTAATAGCGATAGTCGGCAAAGTGACATCGTCAGATTCTGATGATATTAACTCATATTGATATTCTAAGGCATTCGTAGCGACATCGGTCACTTCGAGTTTAAGGATTAGATGAATATTAGGCTTTAAATTAGCTGGCAAGATGGCGGTATAAACCGAGCCCTGATTAGTCAGGCTGACATCGGAAAAGGCCGAGCCATCTAAAGAATAGCTCAATTTGACTGTAGCCAAGCTGCCACCGACGGGATCCAGATCGAACTCAAACCGATTTTCTACCGCTGGGTCATAACGCTCGGCACGAACATTATTAGACCAAAAATTAAATCGCTTAATCGCTGGCGGATTAGGGTCGGCCTTGCTGAGATCAAACTGCAGCGTGGCCTTGCCCTTGAGTAGATACTTGCCACTATAATACGGTAACTCGCCGGTTTTTAAGGTATAGCGTGTTTGGTTAGGAGCAGTGATAGTGGTCAAATTACCGTAAGGATAAACGGTATCTAAAACATCGTTGAGGGCAGGAATAAAATCAGTTACGACTAAATTGCCAGCTTGATCAAAGAGTGAGAGATCGACTTGATCATACTCATTGACGCCATAATCCTGATGCAATAGGGCCGATAATGGGCTTTTGAAATAGGGCTGCATGACTATCTGTTTGCCGGTATTGGCAAATTTAACCGACCAATAGGCTGGACCAAGCCCCATATAGAGAGTCTGTCCTTGGCGATCTGGTAACCAATCGTAAAAGCGTTGCTTATTGTTGTCGGTGGCAAAGTTCGAGCTAACATATGAGGTTGGACAGCTCACGCCCGCTATACAACGCGTTCTCCGCCAGTTAGATGAAACTTGGAACAAAGTATTTTCAGGCGGTTTGGTGGTGATCAATACATGGTCGGTAGGCAATTGCACATACGTCGATCCAGAGTAACTCCTGAAGCAGTGCTCAAAGAGCGGACAGGCCCACAAATAAGGAGTGATGTCGCCGCTAGCAATGTTCGGATACTTCAAGTCGACCCGATAGAGGTCGGCACTGGTATTAGTCTTGATGCGATCTCCGCTTAAGCCGGTAAAATCGTCGTAAAAAACATAATTAGTCGCACTATACTGGAATGCTGGGTGAATATATTGAAAGACGGTTCGATAATCTGCACTGAGGTCAGAACTATAACTTTCGGTAGCATCGCTATTAGGGTTAATATCGCCGTATGCGAAGTTACCTACGCTAATCTGGCCAGACTTTGGCAGATACATCGTATATTGAGAGACGGTGTTTAATTTCGCTACCGGCTGATCGTTAATATCGGTCGCCTGAAGTTTGATCTTATTTTTGGCCTCACTGCGACTAAAATTAACGGTAGTACGCCCACCAGCCGATTGTACTCCCTCTTTGATTACAGTGTGTAAATGCTGACCCCTGTCATCGGTACTATTCGGATAATAGACAACCATATCCTGTACGACAGGGTTGAGGGTATAGTAGACGGTTGAGTTTTCGGTAATATCGCCCCAATAAGTATAACGAGTGCGGTCGTGCGTCCAGTAGAAACCGCCGACTAGATCGCCGCTATCGTCTTTGATTTCATAGATATAGTATTTTTTAAAGCTCGCATAGACCGACCGACTCGAGAGACCATTTGCGATCACCAAGTTTCCGGTATAGGAATCGTTAGCCAGGCCTTGGTTATTAACTTCGATCCAAGCCTGAACTGTCTGAGTGGTACTTGGAGCAATCGAGCTGGTAGCGGGATCGAGCTTCAGAGTAACGCCAGGCTTGAAACCAGTCAGGCTAATCGTTGGGGTAATTGTTTTATCGGTTCGATGATTAGTGATACTGAATGACTGTTTTTCAGAAATCCAGTTGGTTTGAGTTGGATCAGAAACGCCAAAATCAATTTTATCGTTCGGAGTGACAGTAAAGTCACCTAAATTGTCGAGCGTTACCGGAATCACTCCCCGCGTTCGAGAGGCGGCCGAGATAACAATACTGCCGTAGATATTAATACTGGCAATCTGCTCATTATCAACGGTGGCCGTGACAGTGAACGAATCGGTAGCGCCGTTGCTTAAATCAAGCTGATTCTTATTCGAAGTAAAGGTTAGGCCGGCTTGGCTAAAATTAAAGCTGACGTCGACAGTCGAAAGGGTTGGATCAAGCGACTTAACCGTAAAGTTTTGCGTAAAGGTTGAGGTAGCCGCTATCGCCTGGTTGATGATATCCCAACTTTTTGGCTCGAGGCTAACTACAGAATTAGTTGGAATGATGGCCGCCGGATTGATCAAACCGGCTCCTTGATCGTTGTAGGTTAAGCCGTTACCCAAATCGATCGCCGTTGACTTAATTAAGTTCTTAATCTGAGCCGGCGAAAGCTCGGGCTGACTCTGCCTTAATAGCGTCACTACTCCAGCCACATGTGGTGTGGCCATTGAGGTGCCCGAGAGCGAGTAATGTTTTTCGTCTATACAGTCAGGAACCCAATAATAGTAGGTGACTGGCGTCTTGGCGGCACAGATTTCGACTCCGGGAGCGGCAATATCTGGCTTGAGTAAGTCTTGACCCTTCCAGACCAGCGGTCCGCGCGAACTAAAAGTTGCGATTGGAGAGTTGCATCGAGAGCTAATTTTAATGAGTGATTTTTCACAAGAGGCCGCCACAGTTAGAGCCGTTCTAGCCGTTCCGGGTGAGTTAATATTGCCTATTTTAGCTGTTCCTGGACCATCGTTACCGGCAGCGATAACACTGACAACGCCAATGGCAGAGGCAGCGTCGACAGCCAGACTAAGAGCGTCGTCGGGATCGCCAGAGCCACCTAGGCTCATACTGATAACATCGACACGGTCGCTAGTGTTACCATCTTGATTAGGGTCGGTAGAGCGATTAATCCCAGCGATAATATCGGAGTCATAGCCATAACCATCATCGCCCATCACCTTGTAAGCATAGAGTTTGGCATCGGGTGCTATGCCTCGTAGGACACCTTTGCCAGCCACAGTTGCAGCTACATGCGTGCCGTGACCGTACCCATCCATCGGATCGCTGTCATTATAATAAAAATCATAACCGCCAAGGACTTTGCAATTAGCACCGATGCAACCGCCAAGATCGGGATGCCGATAATCTATACCGGTATCGAGGATAGCGACTCGCATCCCAAAGCCGGTCAGCGCCTGATTGTTATTCGCAAACTGCGACCAGACTTTGTCGATGCCAATCTCTTTGACCGAGCCATCGAGCGAAACGCGGGCCTGACCGTCGAGCTCGATAGATTCGATGTTGGGATCGTTGGCTAAATCGAGGACTGCCTGGCCATTGGCGACCGTAGCCGCTGCGCCATCGACGATAAAGAGATCTTTAGTATCTTCGACCTTGCCTTTGCGCGACAGCTTCTTACGAAGTTTATCCTTGTTCTGATTATGCTTATCGCGTTTTTGCTTGCGCTTGGTAGAGTTATCTTTGAGATCGAGATTTTTCTCGTTATTCTTAAAACGAACAATAACTTTTTGGTCTTTTTTGCCCTGACGAATCGCTTGTTGCAGGTCTCGGCTAATCTTGGCTCTAGAGCCAGCGCTTAGGTTGGTCGAGTCCGTACTAGCGACGAGCGAGTTAGCCGATGCGGCTGCAGCAGCGGTAGCGGCGGCGGCGCTATTTCGATAGACGGTTGACTGGCCGCCATTCTTGACGAAGGTTTGAGTATTGTCGCTCCCTTGGAGCATAAATAAACGACCCTTATCCCCTGTCTGAATCTCCACCTGGCCGAACTCTGGTACTCGAATAGATTGAGTTTGAGCGGTGCTGGCATCGGTTGGCTTTTTACCGGTATCGGTCACTAATAGATCAAAGGCATCGAGCGGTTGCATGCCGTTGGCATCGGCCAGACGGCTATTAAGCTCGGCCTCGGCCTGTTTCTGTTGCTCGCCAGCCGCGCTAACTTCGCGATCTTTATAGTTAGAGACCGTACTGATAACCGCGAATAACAACAGAAAAGTGCCAACCAAGACAACCTGTGTCGAGAGATGTCGATAGTGCTTCAGTCTCACCCTCTTGGAGCTCCTTGTTATTTTAGTATAGACAAAATATGGCAATGTCAAAAGTGACTATCAAAAATAAAGTATTTTTCATTTTTGCGACTGGACAAACAGGTAAGATTTTGGTATACCAAAGCTGTTCACCAACAGTGGTGAATGTACCGGAGAAGATGATGCTCCAAGACAAGGTCCTATTTCATCTCGGTCAGCTCGCGGTAATGCGCGAAGCCGTCAACCTGTTGGTCTCCATGGCCAACGATCAGGCCGCTCCTCCAGTCAGCTTCATAGTGTTCGAAGAGCGAAACAGGGTATTCAATGTAATATTGAATCCGCTCGAAAATACGCTCGCCGTGCATGGAGTCGCGCGGGGAATGATCTATTCCAAGCAGTGCGGTGTTGATGTGACAGTCACTTGTGTTTCGAGTTTCATAAATGGCGCCGCCCTACAAAGCGCTCTTCAAGTAAGAGCGAACCAACTCGTGATCAGGGAAGCCCAGAACACCACCCTCAGCCTACTTTTTGGGAGCACTTGTTAAAGTGAGCGAAACCGAAAGCTCTCAGAGGGTGCCGGGTTGCTACTCTTTACCCCCACACTGAACACCCCCGAAGCTGAGCTTTGGGGGTGTTTTACTTATACGACATCTTGAGCGATACTTGAATTATGAAAAATGATTCCCCAATCAAACCTAAGAGCGAGGCCGAGTGGCAACGCCAACTCAGCCCTGAAGAGTATCAAGTGCTTCGACAAAAGGCGACAGAATTACCTGGCAGTGGGCGCTACTACCTAACCAAAGATCCGGGAGAGTATCGCTGTGCCGGCTGTGGCTTGCTTTTGTTCAACTCAGACCATAAATATGATTCAGGTTCAGGTTGGCCTGCATTTGATCGACCGAGTGAACCTGAGGCCGTTACCGCCGTCGAAGATAGATCGCTTGGCTTAGTGCGGACTGAGATTCAGTGCCGTAACTGCGGTGGACACTTGGGGCACCTTTTTACCGATGGACCTACGGAGACTACCGGCCTCCGCTATTGCATTAATTCTCGGGCTTTGAAGTTTAAGCCCAAGGATTAAGAGGTTTATTTAGAAAAATAGAGATCCCTAATTAAGACGCGCAGTAAATCGATACCCATCGATGTTTTAAGTTTGGCCTCGCCCCAGCCCCTCGCATGCTCACGACTAGGAATCTCAACTATTTTATAATTTCGCTTTAGACATCTCACGACCATATCTTGCTCGATAGCAAAATTATCGGCTCTCAACTTAAGTTTCAAAGCTTTATCACGCTTCAAGGCACGAAAACTATATAAGATTTCGGTTAAATTGACCTTGAAGCGACGGTTGACTAACCAAACCATAAAATACGAACCGGCTAAACGAATCACGCTACCCAAACCATTGAGATCGGCATCTAGACAACCGCCCTTTAAGCGCGACCCTATGACCATGTCAGCCGATCCAGTAATCAAAGGCTCAACTAAGCTGGGTATATCGTTAGCTTCGTGTGAACCATCAGCATCAAAAAACACCAGGTATGGCTTAGTGGCCTTAGTTATTCCTATTTTTAGAGCGTCTCCGCGGCCTCGGCGATTATCTAGATAAAATTGAACGCCGGCCGCGGCCGCAATTTCGGCTGTTCCGTCTTCGGAGTGTCCGTCTACAACAATGATTTCATCAGCGTACGGTTTCACTGAGTCAATAATTTGAGCAATCCCCTCGCCTTCTTTACGACAGCCGATAATGATTGAGATTTCCTTCTTATTGAAAGGCATGATTATTTGTTAGTTTTAACAATACGAGCGCAAAAATATAGCGACCAATCTAAAGGCATCCACCAAAAGAAGTGCGTCAATTTATCGATTGGGGTTATCTTTTCGATCCCCGCGATAATCTGCTTATGTCCAGAGGGATGAATATCGTCTGGTTTGAAGCCTAAGAAATGATCGATGATAAAATCGGTCATTGGATTTTTGACCGGAGAACCGATCACTAACCAACCACCCGGTTTAAGAACGCGCATCATTTCCTTGGTGGCGCGCCAGAGCTCATCTCCCTCAAAATGCTCCATCACGCTAATGCAGACTAGACCATCAAAAAAGTTATCCTCATACGGCATTTTAAAGACTGAGCCTTCGATTAAATCCGTCGCATAACCTTCTTGCTTGAGAATTTTGGCAACGCGTTCAGGTTGAGGCAAAGTATCAATGCCATAAATTGGCTCTTTAGAGATCTGTGCCAAAGTCGGAATAAACTGTCCGCCTCCGTAGCCAACATCTAAAATACGGTCAACTTTCACATTAGGAATCAGAGCCATCGCTTGAGTCAGTCGTTTACGCATCAGATGCCCCTGAACTGGTCGATAATACTGATCGATAGTGCTATCGATATACTCGTATTTTAATGCGGTCAGATGTTCCTTACGGGGTAGAATTAATTTCACATTGCCCTTTCTACGGCTTCGTCGGATATTGGATATTGAGGCTGTAATTCTGTCTCTTCAAGCGTAACCGCAAATGGAGAATTAGTAAAATCTAGCTCGAATGAGCGATAGTGCTTTTGTAAGAGTTGGCCTGCTTCAGCATAGTATTCTGCTTCTGGAATCTTCACTTGTAAAGCTTTATTGCCACTATAATCATAACGGAAATAGGTAATTTGACTATCCGCATGAGGCGATCCCTGATCCACACCCCAAGTTAACTTGGCCCAACCAAAGTTCAAACCTTTGCTCTGAGCATATAGTTGATCATCGGGCGAATTATAATAACGATACAGCTCACGGCTATCAGTCAATAGCTTATTACGGTCATCATAGCTGCTCAATACTTCGTTAGCGTCTGCCGATAATAGTTCGAACTCATCTAGCTGAACAAAATCACCAGAACCCGTACTGTCAACCTGTATCTTAAAGTATTTAGCCGAGATAGGTCGATCGAATCGGTCAAGAGCGGTTTCGTTCTTGTTATTATTGATAGTTTTAATGAGCTGCCAATTAATGCCATCGTCAGAGCTATAATAGCTATAAGTAGAAGGTACTCGCGGCACCAACGAACCCCAGGCGGCACCAATGATAGTCTGTTTCTGTGGTAATTCTGCCACTACCCAACCCGGTAGAGCATCTGCTATCCAGGTTGAACGGCGGCCTACGTTGCCATCAGTCAAGTGATCAGGATGGTAATGAAGAAACGGCTCATAGTCGCGCTGTGAAATAGTGGTACAAGTGGTGATTTTGACTTGCCGCAAATATCTATCGCGCTGAGTCGTGTAGTCGACTAAGGCACGGAATCGTTGACTATCAGGCCGGCTATTAGGGACCGTAATTAAATTAGATTCAGTTTGAGCCTTTAAGCTGAGCTGTTGCGGTAATTCGACGGCTGGACCATTAAGCTTTTCGAGAGAAAACAGATTGTGAGCTGTTTTTTGAAAAATGAGGGGAACCGGCTTTTGACCAATGATAAGCGCCTTGAGCTCTGCAGTGCGATTAATTAATCTATCGCTATAATCCAAGAACTGAAAATCATTAAGTTTGGCCTTGCCAGAAGTCAACTTGAGTAGGACCGCACCTATCTGTGTCTCGATTTTATAGTTCTCGCCTTTTAAATTCGGGTAGAGGTTATCTTTAATTAAATACCACTCAAATAAATAGTTATTGATGTTAGCAGCATGTGGATAGATGTAAAAAGCCGCCTTCTTGGGTAAAGTCGGAAACTCTTTTCTGAAGATCTGATGAAAATTCTTGGCATCAGCGTATTCTTTTTTGTTCATCAATCGCTCGATACGATGCAGTTCTAGAATATTAAACACTGCCACGGTCGCTACAATAATCGCCCAGACCAGTATCGGCAACGACTTAAAACGCTTAAGCCAACTAATGGCTTTTAGCCGTTCATACGCAAGACTCAAGAGTCCGCCGTAAATCACTGTAGCCGCTACAAAGGCGAAATATCGATACCTAGAAGTTATCTCCTCGTAATCCCTAACTAAAACTTCGTTAACCGACGGCAAAAGGGCAGCAATAAACAGACAACAAGCTCCGATCCAGACCCAGCTAAAGGCAAACAGTTTGCCGTAAATCGGCCGCTGTCGCCATATCAAGGCTGGTAGAGCTAAGACAAAGTATGTTCCATAGCCTAATTGCGAAAAGAAATTATTTCGTATCCAATCAGCATCCCCCGTAGCTAATAGGCTTGTGCGCCAGTCGTTAAGCCAAGGATACGGGACCAATAGAGGCGGTATTAGCTTACCAAAAGTTAGAGCGACAATACGCAAATATTCAGCATAAGCACGGTCATGGAGCAGTCTAACTTGTAATTTATAGTTACTGTCCACTGTGTCGCCAATAGTACCTCCATAGACCTCGCGTAATACCAAAAAGATCGCCACTAAACCATAAAAGGCGAGTTGGCGTTTAATGAGCGGCCACCAATTAGCCAACTTCTTTAGGCCAGGCGTAGTTAGAAAATCAAAGACCGTGAGCAAGGGAATCATTAAGATTCCGGTTTCGCGAGTATAGAAAGCCAAGATTAAACAGAGTAGCGTTAGGTAATAATGTTTAATCTTGCCAGTTGTTTTATAGTAATAAAAATTCAGTAACGACAGCAACATCCATATCAGGAGTAGAGGATAATACGAATTAAAACTCCCCCAAGTGATGACGTCATGATAGGCGATATTGGCTACAAAAAAGACACTCGAGGCAATAGCGATCAGGCGATTATTTTTAGTTAAGTCTAATAATGTTATGAATAAAACTATAGCTGCGAGCAACTGCAATACTATAGCCACCAAATACCAGCCCCAAGCATTCCAACCAAACACTTTAAGATTGAGCCAATAAATAAATGCGTGGGTACGAATTAATCCAGGCAGAGAATACGGCCAAGCATCATTGAGCCAACTGGCTTCGAAAGCCTTAAGAAACCAAAAATCTAGGGTTGGATACCAACTGATGACGCCTACCGCCAAAATAGGTAATAAATATTTCCAGTGCTCAGTCAAAAAATTCCGAAGTTGCTTTAGACTTATCATTGCCCCTGCTTTACATCTGAACTATTGGATTAGTTATTTAAAATGATATCCTAAAGCAATGAATAAAGAAATGCAAAAAATCGTAAAATTTTTAATCGTTGGCGTCAGTAACGTGGCAATTGATTTCGGTTTTTATTTCTTATTCTTTAGCATATGGCATTGGAACGTCTATTTAGCTGCTTCGCTCTCATTTATTTTCGCCGCAACGAATAGCTTTTGGAACAACCGTCGCTGGACCTTTGCCGATGGCCAGCGATCAGTCTGGAAACAATACATTCAATTCATGTTAGTCAATGCGATAGGTTTGGTTTTTAATAACGGCTTAACTTATCTATTTATTAAGTATTTGAGGCTGGATAGTTTAGAGCAATCAGCCTTTGCGGCCAAACTAGTAGCAAGCGGTTTAATCGTCATCTGGAACTATACAATAAGTCGTCTGGTAATCTTTAAACCTCATCGCTAGACAAGGAATTCTGAACCTGTTATATTGGCTGTGACGGAGAGGTGGCTGAGTGGTCGAAAGCGACTCACTGCTAACGAGTTAAGCCTCATAAGGGCTTCCAGGGTTCGAATCCCTGCCTCTCCGCCAAGAGAATTTTTAAACATGAGTAGTACAAAAGATAATGCGCCGAAAACTCTGCCGTCTTCGGCTTCGATTACCGAATATTTGAGTAAACTGCCGAAAGAACTATTCCGAATTGCGATTAAGTATCGCCAAGAGCATGATCAGCCAAGTTAAACGCCTCGCTGGGCGTTGGCACTGGCTCTTAATTATCGCCAGCTATGCTCTGGCCTTAACGTTTTTAACCTGGCCCTGGCTAGCGGACTGGACGCACTATTATTTATTTGATCAGGGCGACGGTTACCAAAACATTTGGAATAACTGGTGGTTTGGAGATGTTTGGCAGAGCTATTTCGACCAAGTGCCTGGCCATCTAAATCTATTTAAGACTAACTCTTTGCATTATCCGCACGGAGTCGGCCTCGGTTTTCAGACCTTTTCAATCTGGAATCTATGCTGGGTTCAATTACTGCAAGTTGTTTTTACTCCGCTAGTGAGCTTTAACTTAGTCATTATCGCCGCCTATGTTTTGACAGCTTATTACGGCTTTTGTTTGGCTCAGAGCTTTGGCACCAGGCCTGGCTTGGCGTGGTTGGCTGGTTTAGCAATTGGCTTTAGTCAGTGGCACCTGACACACGGCTACGGCCACCTCAATCTGATTACCATCTATCCCCTTCTCGCAATGGCTTACTATCTTAGGAAACAGAATTGGCTTGGCGTGGGGTTAAGCCTAACGGTTACCGGTTTAAGCGATTACTATTATCTACTCTACGCACTGTTAATTATCGCTGTCTGGCTAGCGACGCATTTAACGATAAAATTTCGTCAGTCAAAACCGATGGGATCGATCAAACGCACCCTCCAAGAGTTTTGGGCCGAGCAACGCGGCCTGATATTAGCCGTAACGCTCGCCGGGCTAGCCCTCTCACCAATACTCTGGCCAACCCTGAGTCAGCTCATAACCGACCCACCGCTCACCGCGCACAATCCCCAAGATTATGGAGTCGATCTGGCTTCGATCTTTTATCCCGGCCAGATCTGGCGTTTTAACGCTTTAACGGAATCGCTCTGGTCGAGAAACTATCTGGGTTTAATCGAGGGCTCGCAATACTTTGGACTGCTCGGCTTATTCGGGTTCTTCGCCTGGATTCTGAGCTATCGTCGCCAATCCTCTGAGGTCATTTGGCTGGGATGGCTCGGCTTCATCTTTTTAGCTCTAGCCATCGGACCAACCTTACACATCTTTAGGCACTCTTGGGATCAATGGATCTCGCCATACAAAATCCTCACTACCCTATTACCTCCATTGCAACTGGCGGGCGTGGCGAGTCGTTATGCTAACGTCAGCCAGATCGTCTTTGTTTTAGTGGGAGCGATCGCTCTGCAAAAACTGACATCGGGTCAGCGACGACGAGACTGGCTCCTGATCGCCTGTCTGGCAATCGTCATTGCAGTCGAATCCTCGACTAATCAGCTACCGCGTACCGCAATCACTACACCGAATTGGCTATCGAGCGTTAAAGAGCAGGGGCCGATCATCGATCGCTTTCATACTCCAGAACAGGCGATGTATTGGCAAACTTTACACCACCAACCGCTCTATGCCGGTTATGTTTCGAGGCTCCCCGCCAGCACCGCCAAACAGACTGAACAGATTGGCGAACTGATTAATAACCAAGACTTTCAAGCCTTGAGCCAGTTAGGTTTTAGACAGGTCATCGTACCGCTAGAGAGCGATTGGCGATTAAAGCTCACGACGGTTTACAGCGATGAGGAGCTCGCTATACTCCGCTTGCCGTAATCTCGCTATAATGGTGCTATGGATCAGAATCAAGAACCGATCGACGATAGAGCTTCGAGAGCGAGTTTTGAGTGGCGAACGCAGAGCTTTCCGACTCATCAGCGGCATCGATGGTGGTTTCCCATCTTTGCCCTGGTTACGGTCGGATTATTTGGCCTGTTTATGGTGGCAGGCGAGTATATCATCGGCTGTATCGTGGTAGTCGCCGCCTATGTTCTATATGAATTGGCCAACCGAGAACCAGAGAAGATTGTGGTCAAGGTAACTGAAGAAGGAGTGCAGATCGGTGAGCGCATTATCGGCTATGGCGACTTACGACGCTTTTGGTTGATCGAATCTCCAGATCACCACATCTTGCACCTTGAACCACAGGCTCGCTTAGGTTGGCCGATTACCGTGCCTTATGAGCCAGAGGACAAGCTAGAAATTCAGACAGCCTTACGGCATCGCCTCGATCAAGACCACGAGGCTAAAGAGGACTTAGCCGACCGGATTAACCGCTGGTTGAAACTCTGATTTTATTTCTCGATCACTATTAAGTTCGATAGAGACTATCCAAGCTAAACCAGGTGCAATTAAGCCGTATACGAAAGTTGCGAGCCAAGTCAGCTGTAGGGTAGTCGCCAAGGCTAACTCATCGTATCGAGAGCCTAATGAAAGGAGAACTAGCAAGAACAAGACCACATCTAGCGTTAACGAAAATATAAAAATATCACGCCCATACTTCCTACCGATCATAATGACTTTCTTGATGGCGGCTAGGGGTGACAACTGACCCAAAACGACTAAAAACCCGATAGTTAAGCCAGCGCTTGCGAATACAAGCACAACTGGAAAAAATATCGGAAACATGATCACTGATAGCAACATACCGGCAGCTAAACATAATACGTTTAACAACATGGCTGCGAAAACCGGCCATGAATACCGCCCTAATGCAAGCGATAGGCGGCTAGATAACTTTGGTAAAGGCGAAGTATTACTAATAAGGTCGGCAATACCGATCTGTAGCACTGCCGTGAGTAATAGTTGTATCAGGAAAATTGATATTCCAACTAGAATCCCGATCAAGATACTATTTGGATCGCTC
>CAYGIW010000003.1:0-17758 GCA_964350035.1 uncultured Candidatus Saccharibacteria bacterium | reverse complement strand
GCCGTCAGCTGATAAAGTAGCAACCACAAATCCTGAGCCAAAGCTGACTCAACAGCTTAACCAGACCATCCCAGAGCAGGGGATTGGACCAATCCTAACAGGAGTAGGCGAGTCTAATGCCGGAGAGTCTGAACCTGAAGAATCGGTAATTTTACCTATGACAAATTTAGACGCCTAAGAGGGGAGGCACCAACCGGTGCGGCAACCCAATCTAACCTTGTTATAGCTATGATCGCTTAACAATAAGTCTTTAATACATCGATCCAGCGCCTATTGATTTGCTTAGACTGCCAGCCACAATCACGATCCGATATAAAAGGCTAGTAAAACTTTATAGCTGTCAGCCCACGCAGCGTGGTTAAAAGCTATCAAACAACCCTTTTTGCCCTCATCCTATAGTCGCACAATGTATCTTATGCGACATACGAACCTGTTAAGCTACTCTCCCCTGTCTAAAATATATCCGGGGAAGGTAGGAGAAAGATAGTCAATTTGAGGTATCCTGTCGATGTACCGAATCCTGGCTAGCTAATCGCTGGATAGATTCGCTGATAATAATCGATACCTGGATGTAGTTATCACTTCGTTAATCAGTTTGTTGACCTCCCTATCGTCTCTAATGGCTGCTAAGACACTCCGATCGTTCATCGTCTGGCTTGATTCCTAGTGAAATAACCCGCAGAACCAAAAAAATAGCGGTTACTCCCCTACTTTACAGGTTCAAAACCGCTATTTCGCCCTACAAGGCCATGTTGTTAGCTAGTCTAACTCTTTATACGTTTAGCCCGCTGCCAGACGACCAATAGCGGTGCTGCCAAGGCGATAGAGCTATATGTGCCGATGGTAATCCCGATGAGTAAGGCCACAACAAACGATCTAATGGCGATGTGTCCAAAGATAACTAAAGCCACCAAGACAATAATTACAACTAGCGAAGTGGCCAGCGACCGGGCCAGGGTTTCCTGGAGGGCTTGCTCGGCTAAAAGCTCAAACTGATCGGTTTCGAGTAGACGGGGCTGATGACTAATCCGTTCGCGGATGCGATCATAGACTACGATAGTATCGTGAACCGAGAAACCCATAACGGTTAGCAGGGCGGTAATCAGGAGCGAATCCAGCTGAAAGTTAAAATACTGTCCCAACCAGAGATAGGCGGCATAGGTAATCAGAACATCGTGAGCCAAGGCCGCAATAGCGGTGATACCAAAGCGCCACGAACTCAAGCCTTGGGGCAGACGGCGAAAAGAATAGGCGATATAAGCCACTATCGCCACACTGGCGGCCAAGAGCGATAACAGTGACCGCTGCTTGATCTCTTTACTAATCGATGGCTCGATCTGGGTGAACTGAACTATCTCTAGTCCAGTTGGCTTAATTGCCTGGTTAAGCGACTTCGTTTGTTCTGGGTTAAGACTGACAGTTCTGACTAAGCGTTGCCCCCCTTCTAAGGAGAGATTCTGGATTAGCTCTAGGTTCAGCTGACTAAAGAGTTGAGCAATCGTCTCTTCTGGCGTGGCTTCGGTTGGTTTGTCGGTTCGCACAATGATGAGTTCGCTACCGCCGGCAAACTCGATACCGAGCTTTGGTCGAATAAAGATAACCGTCGCCAAAGCCAAAACTGTTAAGGCTAACGACAGCCCCAGCCAGAGCCGTTTGCGTGGTCCGAGAAATCTAAATTTTTGCATCGCTCTATCCCCTAGCCTGTTTCTGTTGGATCTGTGTCAGGCTTAAAATTGTCCGAGTGACCGTAATGGCGGTGAACATCGAAACCACAATACCGATCCCAAGCGTTAGGGCAAAGCCTTTAATCAGGGTCGAGCCAAAGGTTAAGAGAATAGCGGCCGAGATCAGGCTGGTGACATTGGAGTCGCGAATCGAGCTCCAGGCCCGCTTGAAACTCTGATCAATCAGCGCCTGTCCCTTAAGCCCATTGCGTCGCTCTTCTCGCATTCTTTCATAGATCAGAATATTGGCGTCAACGGCCATGCCGATCGAGAGAATCAGTCCACTAATCGAGGCTAAGGTTAGAGTAATCGGAATTAATTTAAAGATGGCCAAAGTAATCAGACTGTAAAGACCCAACGAGAAGATCGCCACTACGCCTTCTTGACGGTAACGCCAGATCAAGAGAACTGAGATGGCGAGATAGCCAATTAGGCCGGCCCGTAAACTCTTATGTAAAGCGTCTTGGCCGAGACTGGCACCGATTTTGGCCTGCTCGACTAACTCAATTCCGACGGGCAACGCTCCACCGTTCAAGAGGTTAACTAGTTGCTTAGCCTCGGGAATGGTGAAATTACCAGTGATGACGGCCTCGTTACCGGTAATCTTGCTCTGAACAGTCGGCGCCGAAAGAATGGCATTATCAAGCAAGATAAAGATCGGCTTACCGATATTGGCCGCAGTTGCCGCCGTGAACTTGGCCGCTCCCCCATCAGATAATCGCAGACGAATCTGCGGGTACGGCGACTGAGACTGTTGATCAAAGGTGACGTCTGCTCTGGCTAAATCTTGTCCCGAAAGTACTAGTTCGTCGGCAGTGATAACGATACTCCCCTGTTCATCGAGACTAAAATTAGTGGCAAACTGCAGCTTGGCGGTTTGACCAATTAGATTTTTCGCTAATTCCAGGTCATCGATACCGGGTAACTCGACGGTTAAGCGTCGCTTGTCGCCACTCCGACCGGTGATAATTAGCGGTTCGGTCACACCGAGTCCGTTGACACGATTCTCGATGATTAGTTTAAGGCTGGTCATGGCTTGATTGGCAGCGTTATTATCGAGCGATTCGGTGTTAGCGTCGTAGATCAAGCGGGTACCACCAGCTAAGTCGAGGCCCTCGGCATAGGTCCAGCTTGGTTTGAAACTCTTAATCGTCAACGAGGTAGTTTTACCTAGGGCTAAATAGCTCGCCAGCAGACTGACTAAGAGTAGCCAGCCAACCGACCGCAGCTCGCGCGACAAGCGCAATCGAGGCAAAGACCATCTGAATCGCTTAGTCGCCAACCTAGTCGCCAATCGAATCTGACCTAGTTTAAACTTTTTCATTAGTACCTTTATCGGTAGTACCTTTATCGGTTAATTTCGCCTCAATCGCCTGTCGACAAAGCTCGATGACCTGTTCTAGGCTGTATTGATCGGTGGTCAGGCAGAGATTGAAGTGATCGTGTTTAAGGATATCGACACCGTAAAGCGCTTGATAATGCTCGACAATCTCCTGGTCGTACTGATTTAATTCGGCCTCACTCCCCTGCTCTCGGGCAAAGAAACGTTTGGCTCTAATCGCCGGGTTGGCATCAAGCCAAATCTTAAAATCAATCTGCGGCGGGGTCACCCCTAGCGTGTCGCACATTTTAGGATCATCCAACCAACCAGCCAAGTCAGTGGCGACAATTAGCTTAGAGTTCTCTTTAAGATTGGCAATATGGTGGCGATCGAGATCGTGATCGACAGCCGGGTCGTGTTTTTTGAGCTCTTGATGGATCGACTCAAAGCTGACTCCCCTCTCTTGAGCGAGATCGCGCAAGGTATAGGTCGAGATCGGCCAACCCAAGACAGCGGCTAAGCCCTTAGCGGTCGAAGTGGTACCGACGGCAGATAATCCAGAAATAGTGACTCTCATATCTCTTCTTATACGGCTTTTTTTATCAGGAGTCAAACCGGTAGTTAAGTTTAGTGAGGACGGCCGTGAGATCCTCTGGCAACTCGGCTTTAAACTCTAACGGCTGACCGGTTATCGGGTGTAAAAAAGCTAAGCGCGCCGCATGTAAAAACTGCCGTCTCAGATCGAGCGCCTGGCTCAGAGCCAGGCTGGCCTTGGTGCTGTAGCTCTGATCGCCGAGAATCGGCCAACCCTGTTCTTTGAGGTGGACACGGATCTGGTGCATCCGCCCGCTTTCGATACTTACCTTGAGTAAGCTCAATAGCTCAGGTAACGGTCGCTGACTTTTGGCATTAGTCCAAGCTAAATAAGTCAAAAGTTGGTAATGAGTCACGGCTGGTTTGCCCTGTGCTAGATAGCTAACCGTCATCTCTTGCCGTCTTTGCGGATGCCGGCGAATATAGCTCTCGATCCGACCGGTAGCGGGAGTAACCTGACCAACGACCAAGGTTAGATACTCTTTGGTAATCCGATGCGACTTAAACTGGTCTTTGAGCGCCTGACCAACCGCTGGTGACTTAGCGACTATCAACAGGCCCGAGGTTTCTTTGTCCAGCCGATGAACGATCCCAGGTCGATAAATACCATCTTCACCTGTCGCGTCCGATCCATAGCTTTCGATGATTTGCGGATAGTTTTTGGTTAGCCAGTCGGTCAAGAGCCACTGCTCAGCCCCGGCTCCAGCATGAATAACTAAGCCAATCGGCTTATTAATAATTAAGAGCGAGTCATCCTCGTAAATAACCGAGATACTGTCGATTGTTTTCATTGGTTGAGTATAACAGGTTTAATCGGGATCTTGTACTGTTGACAGTAGCGGCCAATAGTTGGCAAGGTCCTGATTAAGCTGACAGAAGTAGTGTCGGTCGAGTTGGCGCGGATCCGGATCGGTTGGATCGAGGTGATGAAACTCTAAGCGATACATCGCTGCCACTACCTGGCGGATCAGCTCTTTGAGCTCATCAACCGTCGCTTGAGTAATCGAAGGCATCTCAACGACTTTAAAACCCTTACTGCTACTACACTGGATCAGAGCATAGCTCAGCTGTTTACCGGCAAACTGTGGATCAAGCGAGGCCAAAAGCGCATAAAACTGCAGCTGCCTGGCGTAATCGCGACCTTTACTGCTCTTAGTTAAGTCCGTCGGTAACTCACCGGTCTTGTAATCGATAATCCGCCAATGATTGGGGCCAATCTCTTCAAGACGATCGATCCGACCACTTAGACCAATCCGACCCTGATCGGTCATCAGGCCGAGATTCGAGGCAAACTTAGCCTCGAGCTTTAAGCTCTTGCCGAGACGACCGAATGATTTGGCTAGAGTTTTATCAAGTAGTTCGCAGAACTGCTCTCTATAGCTCCGACTTTGATACTCCTCAATCGCAAACTCCGCTAAGAGAGTTTCGAAATAACTGATTAAGTCACCAGCCGTTAAGCCAGTTAAGCGACTCTGTCGACCGTTAATCTCGACTTGGTCCAGCAGGCTCATATATTCGGCGATGACTCGATGAACTAGGTCGCCAAAGACCTGATGGACGCTTTTACTAGCCGGAATCGACAGAAGTGATTGGTAGAAGAAGTTTTGAGGACAGCTGAGATAGTTATTGAGGCCGGTGGCGCTGAACTTATAATCAGCTAATAGCTCTCGGATTAGGTCGGGATTGGCGTAGCTATAACGGTGCGGCGTCAACTGGTTATCTAGCCGTTGCTCGAGGTCCAAATTCTCTGAAATCTCTGCTACTGTCTCGGCAGATTCGTTAGTTTCAGGATAGATGGCCGTTAACCAATTGGCGCGGGTAGTAACGGCGCGTTTCTCGCCACTCAGTCGAGTTAACGGATATGACAACCAGAGCTTGAGCTTGGCTCGCGTGGCAGCTACATAGAATAATCTCAGTTCGTCGGCGACCTGATGATCGGTTTGATGTCGCTCGATCAGATAAGGAGGCAACCGATTAGCCGAGTGGTTCTTCGACTGTTGGGTTAATTGAGGGAGAAAAACCAGATCAAACTCACGGCCTTTGGCGCTATGGATGGTCGAGATACAGACGGTTTGTTTAGAGGCTCGAGAGCTTTGATAGAGGTCAAGAGTCAGCGGTTTTTTGATCGACTCCAAAAAGTCCAGATGTTTCCAGAGCAGTTTCAGTGTATGCCCACGATGTTCGGCAGCCTCTTGATAGCTAGTTGTCAGATCAAAGATGGCACGCAAGGCGGCCAACTCAAAATCGGCCGATTGGTGCGATAAGGCAAAACGATAGAGGCCAGTCGCCTTGATTAAGCGTTCGAGATTTTGCACTAAACTATACTGAGGCGCCGTCTGCTTGAGCTCTCTCCACTGTTCCAGCGATTGATAAAAGCGCTCACCGGACTCAAAGTTGACTAAATTTTGTTCAAGAATAGTTTTCAGGGTGGCTTCGGCCGGCGCCTCCCAGAGCCGATGGCGGTTGAGATAGCTAGCCAGGTTTAAGAGATCGTTAGCGCTCGGTCCACCGGGAAAGACCTGCCAGGCTAAGAACAGGCCCGGGAGTTGATTAGGCTCCTCAAAGGCTGCGATAGCGATGTCGAGTAGTCGATAGATACCGGTTTGGCTAAAGGCCAACTCGCGGCCAGTTTCGGTGGCAATGCCCAGTTGACGCAGTCTCTCGAGGTAGGGCAAGATCTGGTTATTATAGCGCACTAAAATCGCCGCCGTTTGCGCCTGACCGGAGCTAAATTGAGTGACTATCGTATCGCAGATACCGGCTAGCTCTAGTTGGCTATCGTGATAACAGACTAGCTCAACTCCAGACTGGCTCTCGTCTAACACCTGACTCTCGAGCTTGATCGTCCCGCCCAGCTCAGGAATCCAGTCGGCCAGCTTCTCGTCAGACTGCTCGATAATCTGTTCAGCGAAGTCTAAGATCGGTTGGATCGAACGATAGTTCTGACGCAAGCTAATCAAAGCAGCGCCTGGATAGTGCTCTTTAAAACGGGCGAGATTAGCGACCGAGGCGCCTTGAAAGCGGTAAATCGCCTGTTTATCGTCACCGACAACAAAGATATTAGGCTGTTCATAGTCGGTCAGTAAGCGGATCAGCTCGAGCTGTAAACCGTTGGTATCTTGATACTCGTCGACCAAGATATAGTGATAGCGCTCTTGAATCAACTGTTTAAACGACTCGTTACGCTTCATGACCTCGACAACCCGATTGATCTGATCAGAGAAAGTATAGAGTCCCTGTTCGGCCAAGGCCTTTTCATACTCTGTTAGGGCTGAGGCGATTAACTTATACCGGCTAAACTTCTCTATGACTTCATGGCCCTTCACAGTCATTCCTGTCTGATTGGTCGCAGACTGTTTTTTCAAGGCATACTCGCGAGGAATATCCTCGTTGAGGTATTGATCGTAAGCAGCTAAGAGCTGCCCGGCAGTGACATTCTCGCTTCGACAGGCTTCGAGCTCACTCAAGAGTTGCGTGGCGCTCGCTTCGAGACTGGCACCGTATCTTAAGCCAGCATATAGCGGTTGCACTAGGATCTGGCTGACAATCAGATGGGACTGGACCGAGGTAATGAGCTTGAGGTCGCGGTCAGTAGCAAAATGCTCAGGAAACTCTTGAATGATCGCCGAACCGAGACCGTTAAAGGTATCGATCTGGATCTGGTCGGCCGTCGGCCCGATCAGCTGACGCAGTCGGAGTCGCATGGTCCGGGCGGCGACATCGGTAAAGGTTAAGGCCAAGATATTGCTCGGGACCGTATCGGTTTGGTTCAAGATCTCGGCGATTCTCAGAGTTAAGACCTGGGTTTTGCCGGTACCGGCACCAGCAATCACCATGACTGGTCCGGCAATCTCTTGAACCGCAGCTAGCTGCTCAGGATTTAATCTTTGGAGGGCCTCGAGATAACGGTCACGGGCAGTACTTGCCATCAGTTGCCCTCGGGTTCGGTAGGTTTGGTGTTGTTGTTCACGACTGGTTCAGAACTGACCAGGTCGGCCGGGGCGATTAGTTCGAGCGCACTAACCTGGGGCATGGCCTGGCCGATGATACCGGCGACATCGCCGTATAGCCCAGCCGTCTGACCGATCAAGTTGCCGATCTGCTGTTCGCGACTGGCCCAGATTCGTTGCATCGCCCCCTTCTCTTTGTTGAGATTGGTCTGCATCTCCAGATAAGTTTCGGCGAGGCTTTCAATCTTGTGGCGAAAGCTCGGCGAAATCAGATAGTCGTAAATTGTGCTCATTCGATCTTGTTTATTGAGGGCGAGATCTTTAGTCTCGGCCAAGGCTAAAAGCTGTTGGCGTAAGATTTGAATCAAGGTCAAGGCACTCTCTGGGTTCGCCAGATAGACACCGTCACGGTAACCAAAGTTTTTTATCTCACTCGGTAGCTGTGGAGTGATCAAAAGTGCGATATTCCCCTGTACCCGACGGCTGTCTTCACGAAGTTTAGTCAAAAAGTCAGCTTTAAAGCCGGTTTGAGTGACACGCTTGGTCTCGATGACGATCTTGGCCACTCCCCTACCCTGTCGGTCGTTAATGACCAGGATGATATCGGCACCGTTAATCCCCTTGCCGACTGGTTCGATACGATCGTGGGGCAAGGCCTGACGCAGACTCGATTCAATATCTAATTCTAAAATCTCGCCCTGTAGCTGTTGCGAGCCTCGGTTGGCTTTGGCCGTGGCCTCGGCAACCTCTCGGCGTAAATCGGCTAGTAGTTTATCTTTTTCTTGAATCTCTAGTCGCGATGCCTCGTCGGCCTGAGCCTTGGCCTCGATCATGATCTTGGCCTTTTCTCGAGCTAGGGCTAAGCGTTGTTCGTTTTCTTGTTCTAGCAGTTGCGCCTCGCGCTGTTGCATCGCGGCAATCTTAGCCCGGGACTTGGCTAAGAGCTCGGCCTGAGCTGCCGCCTCGGCCTGACGTTCGCTCTCGGCAAGCCGAAGCTCGGCGGTCAGTTTGGCGGTCGCCTGCTTCGTTTCGGCCTCGATGAGCTCTTTGGCTTGGTTTTGCCACTTGGCCTGGAGCTTCAGCTCCAACTCTTTTTCTAATTGAGCTGCCCGTTGGGCCAACTCGTTTTCTAGGTCATGCGCCATTGTCTGATTGAGATCGATCGGTTGTTGACAGTGAGGACAGTTAAAAGTGGTTTTGATCATTTCTTATCTATAACAAAATACCCTTGCATAACACAAGGGTATTTTGTTTGTAGAGATGGTAGGTGCACTCTTTGGCTAGGCCAGAGAGCAAAGACCTGCCAGCGATGCGGACAAGGAGGGGAAAACTCCGCATCGAGGCTGACAGGTCACTGCCCTGAAGCAAGGAATTATTATACCAAGAAATTCTTTTTTGTCAAGAGTCTATGACTTTACTCGCCGTCGAAGTCTCGGGTATTAAATTTGCTAAAAAATAGATTTATCAAGAATGAGCGATCCTGTTAATCGCTCATTCTGAAATGTATATGGACGGTTTGGTTGTTAGCTTAAATATGGGGCCAAGGCCTTTTCTAGCTGGGCTTGATCTTGATAGCCGACTAAAGTTTGCATGATCTTATCGCCAACAATAATATGCATGGTTGGGACCGAAAGAATCCCCAATCGCTCGGCCTCTTCAGCGTGAGTGTCGATATCAACCTCTTCAAACTGAACCTTGCCGGCATATTGAGTGCTCAAGGCCTCGATAACTGGCTTCATCATCTTGCAGGGGTTGCACCAGCTGGCAGTATATTTACGAAAGATGACTTGGCTCATGTGCCTCCTTAGGGCTTAATTGGTGAAGGGTATAGCGTTGTTGATAGAGGCGAAAACTGAGTTCAAAGAGTGCCAAATAACCAAGATCGCCGATCAGGCTATTACGCCAGAACGGTAGGCCGGCCACTAGACTTCGGACTAAACCGGCCGGTGTGCTGGCATAAAGTTCGCCAAAGGCATAGACGGCGGTATTGGTGATGAGATAAAAGAGGAACGAACCGAGAAATCCGGCCAACGCGACATCGATGAGCTGTCGCTGTCGATTGAGCTGGCCTAGCCAGGTGGCGAGCCAGAGCGAACCATAGACTGCGAGCATGACGCCAAGCTGATAACCACCTAAAAATAAATCGCTGGCGAGCATCACAGCTAGTGGCAGCAGTTTAAGCCAAGGTCGGCTACTTCGGGAAAAAGAGTCTTGATGGAGGCCGATAAAGACCGCCAAAGCCATGACGCCAGTGGCATTAGGCAGGTGGGGTACTAACCGGCTGATAAAGGCCAGGACTGTAATCACGGCCACAAAAAGCCAAAGTCGAGCCGGACTTGATGAAAGATCTAGGTTAAAACGTGTAATCAAGGGAATCCTTTTAATAACCGAGGAGCGAGAGACCGGTGCCGCCAATCAGACCGAGTACCAAAATAGTAATGATGATAACTGTGATGATCTTCTGTGACACCGGTCCCCTCCTTGATAATGAATACTAACTTTTTAGATTGAATTCAATGGTATCGCCGGCTTTAATCTTGGCCATGCCGACCCCTTCGGTTGCTTCTTGGCCGTTAATCGAATAGAGCCAGTACTTACCGTCACCCTCGCTCACGCCGTTAATAGCGCTGACGTAGTCACCGATGCCAGTAAAGGTCTTGGTCTCGATAGTTAGACCGGCCGTCGCTTTAAGGGCAGCTAGCACAGTCATATCGGTACTGATGGTGACCGGATAGTTCTGACCACTGACTCGAATTGTGGCCTGTTGGGCCTCGACAGCACTGACTGAGGTGTTGGCGGTGGTCGAAGCGGGAGCCGACTCGGCCCGGTTCATGGCGTAGCCGCCGATGCCCAGAGCGATGATGACGATGGCGATGACTAAGCCGATCAGACTCTGTCGATTAATTAAAGAACGCTGCTTCATAAGGGTAGACCTCTCGTTTTTAGTGGGATCTCTCCTCGAAACAAACAAAAAGGCCGTATCCTTTTTAGGCTAATCAGCTTACGGAGTCTGATTATCCCCTGTCTCGAGTTAGGCCGTCTTTGACTGCCTCGGTTCTGGTTTTCGGACTTGTGACGATAGTGTGATCGTCGACTTACCGTAGCGGACCTGTTCTTGAATTACACAAGATTCCCTGTCGAACCTTTTTCTAGCATACAAAGCTATCTTGTGGTTGTCAAAGCGTTGGCTATACAACCACTTGTGGATATCTAATAGTACTGTTCGTCGACAAACCGCTTGTAGCCGGTCAGGTTGCTGGCTTTGAGCTGTCGACCGTTGGCAATAATGCGTAGACTCAAACCGAACTTTCTGGCGGTCAAGGCGATGAGCATCGACTTGGAGTTTAAGGCTCGGGCATCGAGCTTAATCAGCCGTTGCCAGCGCTTAATGACAGCTAGGCCAGTGACCAAGGCGCGACGGTGCGGCGGTCGCCAGATGACTGGCACGCCGATTTTAGGCCAGAGCAAATCCAGCTCTTCATCGGTCAAGTAGTCATCGATCAAGATGGCCGCCAGTCCGAACCCTGGCGAATAGAGCTTTGGCGCTAGGCTCGAGCTATAACGCAGTCCAACCTTGACCTGAGGATAGACCGAGGCCAGGCGACGTTTGTATTCGCTTAACTTCGTTAAGGTCATCGGCTCATCGATCATAATCAGCTGATCGATTAAGTTTTCAGCGGTTAATTCAGTCAGATTGAGCCGACTACTTTTTAGATATGGTTGAGCGAGTTTAGTGGGCATAGGCACAATCCTAACATAGACTAACGGCAACTGCTAGACCAAGCCATGTCGAGCCGGATCTAGCAGTTGTGATCGTTTAGTAATCGTTGAGAGAGGGTTAGAGTGGGCCTAGGTGCACTTACTCCAACCGCAGCTCTGACAGGTTAAACAGCCCTCGGCCGGCATCAGGCCCGAGCCACAGCTCGGACAGATTGGCGCCTCACCGTAGTCAGCGATTGAACGCTCGGATTTTTTGGCCGTGGCGCTCAAGGTGTCGATAGCTACCGGTGTTGGCTTGCTCTCGATGGCAGCGGTCCCGGTTTTAGCCGCCAAATGGCGCTCTAGGATCTGACCGATCGCATCAGGTAACGAGAGGACCATGTTGCCCTCGCTCCAGCTGACCTGTGGGCCGCGAATACCTTTGAGCTGAGCGATCAGCTCGTGAACTTCGATACCTGAACGCAAAGCCAGGCTGGCTAGTCGACTAATCGCCTCGACCTGTCCGGCAAAGAAACCACCGGCCTTGCCGATCTGGGCAAAGACCTCGAACGGCTGACCGTTAGTATCCTCGTTGACGGTGATATAAAGGTTGCCGTAGCTCGTCCTGACTCGATAGGTCTGACCGTGCATGACCTCGGGACGATTACGCGGGATGACCTGACCGGCCTCTTCGGTATGTGGCTCCGTATGGTCAGTCTCTTTGAGCGACAGAACCTGTTCGTTACGCGAGCCATCACGGTAGATGGTGCCACCCTTACAGCCAAGCTTATACATCAGCATGTAGAGGTCAGCGGTCTGCTCGACAGTATAGCTATTGGGCACATTGCTAGTTTTCGAGATGGCCGAATCAACCCAGCGCTGACAGGCCGCCAAAACGTTAACGTGCTCTTCGGGCGAGAGATCCATCGCCGTCACGAAGTAGTCAGGTAGCTCTTGATTGGGATTGGCCTGACGCCACTCCTCGACGATAGCCACATTTTCCTCGTGAACACCAAGTCGACTTTTACGGAAGTAAGTCCAGCTATAAAACGGTTCAATACCGGTTGAGGTGCCAACCATGGTGCCGATAGTCCCGTTCGGGGCTTGGGTCAAGATAGTGACGTTGCGAATGCCTTGGGCTGCGATCGTTTCACGGACTTTGACCGGTAAGCTCTCCATATAGCCAGATCGGAGGAACTTCTCGGCCTCGTAAAAGTCAAAGCTACCCTTTTCACTGGCGAGCTGACTGCTGGCCAGATAGCTCTCGGTAGCAATAAACTCGTAAAGTTCGTTAATAAATTGAGTCGATTCGAGCGAGCCGTATCTAATGCCTAAGCGGATCATCATCTCGGCCAGACCCATGGTGTTGAGGCCGACACGGCGCTCCATCTTTTGCTGTTTTTCATTCTCGTCAAAGAAGTACGGTGTGGCATCGATGACGTTATCGAGGAAGCGAACGGCGAAACGCAAGGCGACGCCGAGCTTTTGCCACTCGACCTGATACTCACCGTTCTCTTGTTTGGCCACAAACTCGGCTAGGTTGATAGCACCAAGATTACAGACCGACCAACCCGGTAACGGTTGCTCGCCGCAGGGATTGGTACAGATTAACGGAGCGTAGTACCAACTGTTCGAGGCCTTGTTGGCCCGATCGATAAAGAATAGCCCAGGTTCGGCCGAGGCCCAAGCCGACTCAATAATTTGATGCCAGAGCTCGCGAGCCTTGACTGTCTTGTGCTTGATCACAGGACGATTGCCAGCTAGCCAATTGGGCAGATAGCCGTCCCAGTGTTCGTTGTAATCAGGGTGGCTACTATCTGGGAAGATCAGATCCCAATCTTGATCGTTCTCGACAGCTTGCATAAAGTCATCGGTGATACCGACCGAGATATTGGCATTGGTAATCTTGCCAGCTTCGCGTTTTGAGTTAATAAACTCCAGAACATCAGGGTGCCAGACGTTGATAATCAACATCAAGGCGCCGCGTCGTGAGCCGCCCTGTTCGATTAGACCTGTCGAGAAACTGTAGAGCGAACCCCAACTAACTGCACCCGATGAGCGACCGTTAACACCCTTAACATAGGCGTAGCGTGGACGCAACGACGAGAGATTAATGCCGACTCCCCCACCTCGACTAAAGATCTCATTCATCTGTTTGAGGGTGGCAATGATCCCATCGCGACTGTCGTGCGGCGAAGGAATGACATAGCAGTTGTAATAGGTCAGGGCTTGAGGTGTGCCAGCCCCGGCCAAGATTCGACCGGCCGGCACAAACTTAAAGCCATCGAGTAGCCAACGAAACTTCTCTTGCCACTCGCGTCGTGTGGCTGGGGTGGTTTCGCTTTGAGCGATACCGTGGGCGATTCTGTCCATCATCTGCGCTGGTTTGGTCTCGAGCGGCTTATCGATATGCTCAATCGCTCGAGTGACTTCGGTGTTATCGCGTAGTTTGACTCCGACCTCGCTCTTCTCGAGATCAATGGCCGTCAGTTCGCCAATCTCGCGTTGACCGGTCTTGAGGTCAACGCAAACGATGACGGTATCGCCAACTTTAAGACTGGATTTTTGACCATCTTTAAAGGCGTAGCGGTCAAAAAAGATCTTCTCACCTATCGCTCCGAGGGCGTTGGTTTCCTCGACGATAAACTCACTCGGTAGCTGCCAATAATCGGCTGCGGCTGCGACTGTTGCACCCGATGTAGTCGGAGTCATTGACTCAGTTTGGCCGTTAATCTCGACCACCCGAGGTTTTAAGAGGGGTTCAGTAGAACTTTTTTTGGTCCGAGTAATGAACGTTTCGTTGATCGGTGCGGTAGTCTTGATTTTTTTAGCCATGACCCTCCTTGTGAACTGATGGTTGATTTTGACGGCTGCCGGGCCGATCTTGATTAGTTAAATCACTGACGGCAGCCTGCAGTGATTGAATATCGGTAAACTGTCGATAGACCGAGGCGAAACGAATGTAGGCAACGCCATCAAGCGTTTGAAGTGCTTGCATCACCATCTCGCCGATCTCGACTGACTGGACCTCGCTATGTCCGGCTTGATTAAGTCGCTGTTCAATATTGAAGACGATCGCTTCAAGATTGGTCAGACAGACTGGTCGTTTTTCGCAGGCCTTACGGAGTCCTTCGGTCAGCTTGTCTCTCGAGAACGGTTCGCGACGGCCATCGCGCTTAATGACGCTGATCTTTGGCATCTCGATCCGTTCGTAAGTTGTAAAGCGACCCTGGCAGCTTAGACACTCGCGGCGCCTGCGAATGTTGTTATCGCTTTCGCGTGAATCAATGACTTGGGTCACTTGATCACAGCTTGGACAGCGCATCGTCCCTCCTTGTGAGATTGAGTTGTCCTCCGCCCCTTCCTTATCCGGATGACGAAAGGTACTGTCGAGGAAATTTAATCCTCAGTTAATAATTTAGCACAACCCGTAGTGTCTAACGATTGCTGTGAACCACAATAACAGGTGAGAACTTTGACTGAATCGGCGGTTATGCACACAGTCACCAGACAGAAAACCACATTCATACACTAGATGTAGTTAGGCAAAAAGTGGAAAACCCCACTATCTTGTAGGTCGAGTAAAGGTCCTTCATCTCGGACTTACGTCTAGTATTTTCTGTACGACAAAAATAAAACCAGTGTTTTTAGCTGGTTTCGCTACTCTCTTGAACGATCGAGGACGACATTCATTTACCAGTTCGGTAGTCAGCGACTAAGCCATCGACATCTTCTGGTCCTATGCCAAATTCGTCGGCCTTCTGCTTACCGTAGCGGCGAAGTTCATTTAATTCTCGACGCATTAGATAGCTGCGCATTGCTTCACGAAAGATGTCACTACGAGAACGAGACTCTGCTTTGGCTGCAATGTCCGCATCCTTTAAAAGGGGTTCTGGGATAGAAATGTTGATAATTTTTGCTTTCATATAGTTACGTCCTTTCTACAATCATTATATAAAGATTGCACTATATAGCAAGTATAAAATCTTGAGGGGACAAGCGCGTCACTGTAAGACAAAAAGAGCCGGTCCGAAGACCGACTCTATTGATACTAACTTGATCGCTAATAGCCAGAAACTTACTTGAGCTTACGACGGATAAAGGCTGGGACATCGAGCTCATCATCGTTCTTGTCTTCGACGGTGGAGTCGTTGACTGGACTAAAGCCAAAGCTACCAAAGCTATTATTGGGCGTATTGACCGGTTTTTCCGCCTCTTTCTTTTTGCCGCCCTCACCCTCTTCGAAGCCAGTGGCGATCACGGTGACTTTTATCTCGCCAGACATTGCCTCGTCAACGGTTGAACCAAAGATGATATTAGCATCAGGGTCGGCGGCCTCGGTAATCGTGTTGGCGGCCTCGGTGACTTCGTAAAGGGCCATATCTGGGCCGCCGGTAATGTTAAAGAGAATACCCTTGGCGCCAATGATCGAGAGCTCGAGCAATGGTGATTCAATAGCGGCGCGGGCTGCCTCGATCGCTCGGTTATCGCCCGAGCCACGACCGATACCCATCAGGGCCGAACCAGCGTCAGACATGATCGCCCGCACATCGGCGAAGTCGACGTTGATGGTGCCGTGAATAGTAATCAGGTCCGAGATACCCTGTACGCCCTGTCGCAAGACATCGTCAACGATACCAAAGGCATCGGTAAAGCTAGTTTTCTTATCGATGACTTGCAGTAAGCGATCGTTAGGAATAGTGATCAGGGTATCAACCCGTTCTTTCATCTCTTCGATGCCGAGGTCGGCCGTCTTGCGACGACGCGGTCCTTCGAAGGTAAAAGGCTTGGTAACGACGCCAACGGTCAAAGCTTTGAGCTCTTTGGCGATCTGCGCCACCATCGGGGCGGCGCCGGTACCAGTGCCGCCACCCATACCACAGGTCACAAAAACCATATCAGAACCTTTGAGGGCCTCGTAAATCTCTTCTTTATTTTCTTCGACTGCTCGACGGGCGACATCGGGGTCACCGCCGGCACCGAGGCCGCGGGTGCCATCTTTGCCGATCTGGATCTTGGTTGGGGCCTCGTTGTGGGCTAGGGCCTGGGCATCGGTATTAATCGCCACAAACTCGACGCCACGGAGTTTGGCTTGGATCATCCGCATAATAGCGTTACCGCCAGAGCCGCCAACTCCAACAACTTTGATGGTGGCTAGTGAATCTGTAACTGGCATGGGCATGGGACTCCTTCACTTAGTCTCAAGACTAAACAAGACATCGCCATATGGCGAGTCCCCCTCCTTGATAAGGCGTTTTAGGGTATAAATTGGCGAAAGAACCCTCGCGCTTTGTCGCCCAAATTGTTGAGTCCACCGAGGTCTGGTAAAGATTTGGTGGAGCCGGTAGTTGGACTTGATTCGAATATACCCCAGAGCAGTAGCCCGATGCAAGTTGATAAGCCGGGATCGTCAATCTTATCCACAAGTCCCGAGATCTCTAGGGGTAGCTGACCGGCGCTAACCGGGAGGCGTAAGGTATTTTTAGTATAATCGATCAAGCCTTCAAGCTTACTGCCGCCACCGGTTAAAATCACTCCTGCCGGTAAGCGCGAATCGCGATCGATCGCTTTGAGCTCGTCTTCGAGGGTGGCAAAGATCTCGTTGAGCCGGGCCTCGATAATCTCGGCCACAAAACGCTTGGACTGACGGCTATTCTCGGCCGGGTCAATCTCGCTTAGATCAATCTTCTCACTCTCGCGGATACTTTCGGGTAGAGCGGTACCGTAGCGTATCTTAATCTTTTCGGCTAGTTCTAAATTAGTCCGTAAACCAATGGCAATATCGTTAGTCACATGGGTCGAGCCAATCGGGATCACGCCGGTTTTCAGTACCTCACCCTCTTCATAAATAATATAGGTGGTAGTACTGGCACCCAGATCAACCAACATCACCCCATTCTCTTTTTGTCGTTTGTTTAAGAGGGCGTGGGCAGTGGCGAGAGGGCTATAAATATGATCGCTAACCTGAACGTTGGCCTGATAGGCCACTTTGTCGAGGTTACGCAGAGCGTGAGTGGCGCAGCCGACAACTAAAGTTTCGACCTCGAGCCGAACGCCTGACATACCAACTGGGTCTTTGACAGGCTCCTGTCCGTCAACTGAGTAGTAGCGGGGTCGACAGTGGAGTAGCTCTCGGTTGGGTGGCATGGCAATCGCTCTCGACTCACCGACAACACGTTCGGTATCGGCCTCGGTGACGACACCGTCGGCCCGACTGATGGCGATGACGCCCTTGGACTGGCTAGCCACGATATGCGGTCCGTTGACACTAAAAAAAGCTTGGTGGATCGCCTGGCCGGACATCTGTTCGGCCTGATCGAGGGCGGTCGTCAAGGCGCTAGCCGTCTCGTCTAAATCGCTAATGACACCTTTACGGACGCCGTGATTAGCAGCTTGACCAACACCGATAACATGGAGCATCTCCTCTTGGAGCTGTCCAACGGTGACGGCAACCTTGCTTGATCCGATAT
>CAYGIW010000002.1:0-18671 GCA_964350035.1 uncultured Candidatus Saccharibacteria bacterium | reverse complement strand
CAATAATGATTATGACTAGCCAGAAGCTCCAAATGGGCCTGTCTTTTAAACTAGCGACGAATGATTGCCATCCCTGGTTGAGCTGTAAGCGCCCGAGTTTTAATTTGAGAAGCCATGGCAAAGCTAAGAGCGGTAAAACGATCCAGAGCGCCTCTTCCTTGAAATAGAGGGCTAAGAGTAAAAACAGTCCTGACTTAAACAGCTGCCTGAAATTTTTCTGCTGCAAGAAATCGATAGCCGAACTCAGGCTTAAGATGGCTAGAATCTGACAGGGAACCGAGGCTAAAAAGCTACCGAACCAAGTCGCACTATGTCCACCGTTGGTTGGTAGCCAGACGGCAAGAGCTAAAATGGCCGATTCAACAGGTTTAAGCTTGAACCTTCGATACAGATGATAGATTGCCAACGACAGACCAAAGATTAAGAGCAGACTAGTAATACCATAAAGCCAGGCATTGGTGCCAAAGAGCGACCAGCTGGCTCGATTGACCAGACAGACCAACGGCCTCTGAATAGTCAGGCAGTTAGTGATCGGTTGATCGCTAATCAGAATCTGTTGACCAAACACCATCCATTCGTCCTGTTCGAAGTAGGTGAACGGTTGACGCCAAAAAATAACCAATAATCCGAGAGCGGTTAAGGACATTGGGTGGGCTTTGAGCCATCGATAAACCTTGGACGAAAGCTCTTGGACAGATTTAACGGTTAGCTTCACTGATGACTCCTTGGGCATATGCTTGATCGGTGGCGAGCGTATCGGTTGTTTTGTCGGCTAGATAATCACGAAACTGTTGATCGAGATACTTGAGTGTATTTTCCTTACCAGTATAAACGAAGCCATAGACCCCCGATAGGTTGATGAAGGGATTGTCGACAATTAACTTGCGACAATCAGCTAGATTTTTGGCATAGCCAAGACCAAAGCCGGCTTCCCAGGGCTTGCCCTCGGGATGAACATACCAATAAGAACTGGCGGCTGGATTGACAAAGTAGTCAGAACGCTCAAAGACAAAATGCAGTTCTGGCCTGCTGGGGAGATACTCTGTAGCCAGGGGAAAGAACGGATTAATGATAAAGGGTAGGGGAATGGTGCTAGCGTTGGTGCCAAAATGGCCGGTATCGCTAATGATACAAAACAGATTATCTCGCCCCAGGCTTTGGACTGGGATAGTCGAGACGAACTGGCGCAAAATCTTGGCCCGCGCTCGACCACTATTGACCTCGATCATTATTTTTTCCTGGAGTAGTTGACTAAAATGCAGACTCAACCAAGCCAACATCACGACCGTTGTCAAAATAGCGGTCAAATCACGACCTCTAGTTGTTCGATTGTCAGCTCGATCGCTAAGCGTCAGACAGCTCAACCCGGTGGCTAAGACCGTGCTATAGGCAAAGCTGGCCAAATAAAAGTAACGGCTTGGCAAGACGACATTGCTCGCAACGGTATTAAGGTTAACGAACAAAATCAAACTGGCGCCAATGGTTAAACCACTCCAAATAATCAAACGAGCTAATTTGAGCTGCTTTGTTCGCCAAGCGTAAAACGCCAAGACCGCCACCGTGGCAAGGATAGTTACGCCAACCAGCCAGTGAAACTCAACCTGAATTAAGCCGCCGGGCCGATGAAAAAACTCACTATAAGCACTGATAACTTTATGACTCATCGCTTCGAGTCGGTCGATTAAACTCTGATCGGTGGGGCGATCATAGAGCCCACCGGCCTTGAGTGAGTACTTGTTGAGTAACCAATAATAGATCGCCAAGGCTAATCCGGTTGAGCCTAATGACCAAAGTAGAGGCTTGAGTGAGTGCAACCGACTTTTTTTGAGCTCTGCCCAGAATGGCCATTGATAAATTAAACTCCAAAGCCAATAGACTCCTATGAACGGTAAGATATAGGCAGAGAAGAGTAGCCCTGCCAGATAGAACAGGGCGGCCAAGCGGGCTCGGCCTCGAATTAGCGCAGAGAGGCCAAAGAGACCAAAGGTAGTGGCCATACCCGAGGTTGACATCAGCGAGAGATGGGTGATGAACTCGTTACTGGCGATAAAGTAGCTGGCACCGGCCGCCGCCGCTATGGCGAGATATTTTTGACCCGAGAGCCGCCAAACAATATTCAGCCAGAGGGCGGTATTAATAAGGTGCAAGCCCAAGGCGATCGCCGCATAATAAACCGGTTGATTATCAAAGAGCTGATAAAGTAGGTAGATCCAGAGATTGGCCAAGGGGGCAAAGATACCGGCCGGCTTGAGGATATCGCTAAAACTATCAACTCGGATAGCGTACCCCATCGCCCACCACTCATCGGCGGCAAAGCCACCCATGAGTATCGGTCGATAGCTCAACCACGCAACAAAGACAGCAATTAGATATGGCCACACTGCCGACCAGCTCAAAGGCCAAGACCGCGTGGCCAGTTTAGCTAACTTCATCGTGAGCCTTGTTTGGCAGCGATCAAATCGACCTTACGCTTGCCTTTAAAGAAGCGACCGCCAAAATCGATTAGATAACGCCAGCTAATCGGATAGAGTACTTGAGCAAAGAGCTCCTGATCGCTCACCCGTCGCTTGGCTTGAATAGCGCGCCGTTTTTTCAAATTGTCGTTGAGATGAATGATATTCCAGCCGATGGCTCGATAGACAGCCAGCGAGTTCTGCCATTTGCCAAAGAGCAGATAGATAACCGAAAAACCGATCACCGCCAAGAGATGAACCGGCATGATAGTCAGTAGATTGATTAACTCTAAATTTTTTATTTGCGACATCTGGTGATTTTTGAAGCTGTGATAGTTAATGGTTGGAGAGCCGATAAAGCCAGTGGAGCCTCCAATCTTGTGAAAGACGGTGGCGACAGGAGCGTACCAGCTCTGGTAGCCAACCAGCCAGGCCCGCCAGCACCAGTCCGTCTCTTCGAAGTAGGCAAAAAAATCTGGATCAAGGTAGCCAATTTTGTTAATGACCTCGGTCTTGATCAGCATCGCCGCACCCTTGACCGTAAACACCGGTTTAGGGATAGAGTACTCTGGGCCATCCAGCTCTTCACAGCCGATATGCTCTAAAAAGCCGGTCCGGGTAAAGGCCGAACCACAAGAATCGAGCCGTTCCGGATAATCCATCAGGGCTAACTTTGGCATGGCGATACCGGCTTTGGGGTGCGTCGACATGAACTCAACCAACTGACTAATAACGTTAGCCTCACAGCGAGTATCGTTATTAAGTAAAAAGATATACTCAGCTCCATCTTTGATAGCGCGCTTAATGGCCAGGGTGTTGCCCTCGGCAAAACCCAGGTTAACCTTACTAGCCAGAATCGTTGGCGGGTTCGAGCGAGCCTCAAGATATTTAATCGAATCGTCCCTCGACCCGTTATCGGTTAAATAGACTCGCATTGCCGGATAGTCCTGTTGATCTAAGGAGTCAAAACAGGCCGGCAAATATTTCAAGCCGTTCCAGTTAACGATGATGATCGCAACTAAAGGTTTACTCGTGGTGGGCATAACTGTTTTTAGCATAGCTTGAATATAGATAGAGAGTAAAGATAGCCAAGGCTAACAGATGAATTGTAAATAACGGCTTAATCAACCGATCGAGCTGGTGACTAACCTCGATTTGCAGAGGCTGACAGTCAGCTTCGCAATTAAGGTCAGGCGTAATTTTCCAGGCTGGCGCATAGCCCAAGCTAATAACCGGACCTTCGGCCTGACCGCCGACGACTTTGATCTGCCAAAAACGACTTTGACGGCGATTGAGCGTCAACCAGAACGGTGAACTGGTCGAAACTTGAGCGGTATAGGTTGTTCCCGAGGTCTGGAGATTTAATAATGCCGGTGGCGAAGTTTGCGGATCGATACCGTCTCGGGTTGCATTGATAATCGCTTCTTCTGGCTGTTTCTCGGGGGTGGTAAAGAGTAAAACCGGCCAAGGTTGAGTAGTAGAAGTATTAATGCCTAACAAAGTACCGAGTCCATCGATAGGATCGCCAATATATCGATCGCTCAGTGTCGCGGTGGTCAGGATCGGTCGAGGCTCGACCGCGCTCAATTCGTAGATCTCGGTTGCGCCGACAGATTGAATCAGCTTGGCCTCGGGCTGATCTGCGAGAAAGGCCCTGATCTCTGCTGGCCCATCGTGGGCTCCGTAGTAATCAAAGCGAGTATCGCCACGCACTACCAAATAACGCAAACCGATTGCTTTAGCGATCAAGGTGGCGTCAGGGTTATTGCTGTATAAATGCTCAACAAAAACCCGATAGGCTGAGCCAGCGCCGCTGGTCAGGCCTGGGGGATAGCCAACGCGATCAGCTCGCTCGAAGTAGGGGCGAGTTAACAGATAGTAATATGGACTGGTAATTGATCCGTAGCCATCTTTATAGATCTCGCTTGGCATATACGGCAGAATACCGATGCCGCCAGTCGGCAGCTGGTTAAGATAGCTGGCCACTTGAGTGTCGAGCCGAGCCTCTGGGATGAGGTCGGGCAGTACCGCCTTGGTTGGATCTTGAGTATAGCGTGTCCCATCGAACCAAGGTCGAAGGGGGATGAGGATCAAGCCTAAACTAATCAACAGACCAAAGGCGGCCAAGCTTGAATTATCCTTGAACGGTTTAAACCTTTGGCCAGCCTTTTGCACGAGCTCAATGAGCCAGCCGATCGCATAACCGCCCCAGACAGCAAAGCCAAAGGCCGTCAGATTGGTAAACTTATACCAAGGACTACGATAGATCCAGAAGCCGGGCCAGTGTTCGGCTAACCATTGATAAAGATTCTTAAACGGCGGATGAGTGCCATGACTCAAGATTAGGCCAACGATCATTAGCCCGATCACCGTGAGTTGAAAAGCCAAGAGAATTCGACGTTCACGGGGCTCACTGGACGGTTCGGTTTTGATCTTGCGAACGAACAGGCCGCCTAAGAGACCGATCAAAGCTAGGCCAGCTGGCAAGAGAGCCAGACGCCAAACTGCCGGCTGCTCAAGATAGGCGACAAAGGAATTATAGCGCTCACCTTGCCAACTCGTAAACCAGTCCCAGGCACCGATTAAGCGAATTATTCTCTCTGGACTGGATTGATTAGAGAGATCTTGCAACCAGTCAAGATTGCCACTACCCGCTAAACTGACTTGGCCGATGTTGGTTAAAATAAAGGGTACCAACCAGTAGCTCTGAATGAGTAGACCAGTTACCAGTCCAATAAATGTAGCCTTGATAATATTACGTCTCGATTCTCGTGCAGCCAAGGTTAAGACCAACATTAAGACAAGATTAAAACCCAGCCAGATGCCAATCATCGGTGGATTAGTGCCAGCCGAACTAACCATCAGACTGGTCAGGCCCAACCAAACCCCAAGCTGGAGCGGCTTGGCCTGTTTTTCAGTAGTTCGTAACCAAAGCCAGGCCATCAGCGGCAAGCTAGCGTAAATTACTAAGTGGTTATTATCGATGATTTGGGCGACGCGATATTGATTAAAGATATAGAGCCAACCCATCGCTAGTCCGGAAAAGGCTGGCCAATTAAAGCGGCGGACTAGATAACGCCCAAGGTTAAAGATTGTCGCCAAAGGGAGTAGCTGCCACAAAATGAGATGAATGATCTCACTGGTTCGGAGCGAGGCACCGAATAGCTCAGGTAGGGCCTGAAGCCATTGATAGTAAAAAGAGGCGGTTCTCAGGCTGTCCTGGCCAAGATTGACCTTGTCGCTATAGCTCTGGAGCTGCTCTTGAGCATAGGTCAGAGGAGCCAGAGGAAAGATCGGATCACCTCGAAAGAGAATATAACCGGCGGGAATCCAGTCAATGACCATGGCGACAACCGTCAAGGCCGTCACCCCAAGGCAAATTAACTCAAGTCGAACAGCCGAACTCTGCTTTTGCCAGTAACTCATTTTTCCGCTTTGAGCCGCTGATCACGCTTAACTGCCAGAAGCAGAATCAACAAACCACTGGCGCCAAGAGCCATAAAGTTAATAATGGTTAACCAGTTCATCAGGCGTTGTGGGGCATACTCGATGGTGATTCGGCCGCCCTGTCCGGCTGGAATGAAGTAACCGTTGGCATAGACGTTGAGTTGATGATGTTCGAGCACCTGATTATTGAGTTTGGCCTGCCAGGTGGGTCGATAGCTCTGATTGAACACCAGGATTCTCGGCTTAGTCTGGGCAGATAACGAGAAGGTTCGATATGTAGCAGAATTCTGTTCTACTACTGGGATCGATATATTTTGGTCGCGAAGGTTGCTTGGCAATTGCGCAAAGACTCCTGTATCGTCTAAAGTTTCCACGAAAGCAGTAGGAGTCGAGGCGATGTTTTCGGTTTGATCAAAACGTATCCCTCTCGCTAGTCCATCGGTGATAAACAGCTCTGGCCAAGCGTTGGGATTATCATAGATCTGCCAAGCGCCGAACTGTTGCGTATGAGCGTAGCCTTTTTTGGTGAGTCTAGCTTCTAACTCTTGATTATTAAATGTGGCGTTATAAAACTTATAATTAAAATCGCGTTGCGTCAGTAAATATCTCGCCCCTAAAATATTCATCGTCTGCTGGAATAGCTTATCATCTTGCCAGAGATGGCGAGCGGCGATCCCGATTAGCGGTGTAGCTGCCACCGGAGTCGAGTAATAGTTATAGATGAAACCCTTATCGAGACTGGTTTCGACTAAGAAGGGATGGACATCAGAGTAGCCCCAAACATAGTTAGTATTGTCGTAAAGGAGCTGTTCGACTCCGAGTAGTCGACCGGGAGGTTGTTGATCGATCCACTGTCTAAACTCATCAACATAGCTCGGAAACTCTAAGCGATTGCCGCCCAGGTACTGACGATCACCCTTGGACCAAAAACGCTCCCCACTGACTAGTGGGTAGGCGGTGATAAGGGAAACGACGATAATGCAGAGGGCGAAGGCGTGGCCACGAAACTTAATCTTAACCGGGTGAGTCAGCCAGTGGTCGACGATCAAACCGCCAACGATGGCGTAGATCAACACCAAGGGCAGACTGAATTTTTGCCAGGGGCTACGAAACAACCAGAACAAGGGCATATTTTCGAAAAGCCAACGATAGATCGGTGCCATCCAAGAATTTACGCCCATGGCTAAACTGGCAGAGACCAAGGCCAAGGCCGCCAAGCCAACACTCAAGCGATCACGCTTGAGATAAATCAAGTAGATTAGCGATAGTGGCAAGAGCCAAGTTGCTGCCATGACCAAGGGATTAGCCAGGTACTCTGGTGCAAAGGGAATATATGGTTCACCCTGATAGTTATCAAACCAGTCCCAGGCTCCGATCAATCTAATCGTGCGATCAAAAGAGCTAAAGCGGCTGACTCCCGTGGCCCAATCTAAGTTGGTTAGTCCGCCAACCGGAATTGAGGCACCACTCTTAAGTCCAATTATGGCTGCGTAAAGCCAACGGGCATTAATCGCTAAGAATGAAAGGGTGCCAATACCCAGTAGTTGCCAAGCAGATTTGCGATCCTGTTGATTGGTTTGTTTGAGAATAATCCAAATGATGACAGGAATGAGATAAACAGCCTGTAGCATCGAGGTCGAGGGGTTGTACATCGGAAAGATGAAAAAGATAATGCCCAAGCCAATGCCGTAACTGATCGGTTGATTGACACGAATACCGCGGAGTATCAGCCAGATCGTCAAACAGCTCGAGATAAGAGTGGCAAAGATCGGCGTGTCCGTGATCATATTAACCGTATAGGGATTGTACATGGCGATACTCGCGACCACTAAAGCCGACCAACGCGAGTTGGGCTTGAGTTCACGGAACATTAGATAGGCCGAAAGTCCTAGCAAAAAGAGATTGGCAAAAAAGAAGAGCCGTAAGATTTCGGTCAGATTAATCTTAGCACCAGCCAAAAAGGCCAAAGCCGAATACATGGCAAAGCGCGGAATGTAGAGTGTTGAGGCGATATCTGAGCCGGTTATACTAGCACCATCCCAGAGCGAGAGTGATTTTTTCCAGATCGTGATCGGATCAAGAGGAAAGAAAAAGTCAGTAATCAAAACTATCTGTCCAGACTTGAGCCACCAGAGTAACGGCGGCAAGGCCAGCAGGGCGATGGCAAGAATCGGCGAATGATTATCGAAACGATCCTTGAGCCATCGCTGTAAGCGCGGGAGTAGATTCTGATTAGTCATTGGGCGGTCCTAATTTAATTTTCATCTTAGTAAATGCGGCTTGAAAAATAACTTGCCAGGATTGACTTTGGGCAAAATCCAAGGCTCGTTGACGGTAAGATTCCAAGTCTGGAGCTGCTAATAGGGTAGTCACAGCTTTGGCAATTGAGTGTAGATTGTCTTCGATAGCTATGCCTAGCTGCTGCTCTTGGATGATTTCAGCAATGGCTGGTACTTTGGTGATTACTACAGGTAGCCCAGCCGCTAAGTACTCTTTGGGCTTACCTGGGTCCGTATAGCGGGTGTAGTTATCTGGGTCGTCGACATATGGCGCCACGGCTATTGAACCTTCGGCCAGTAGCTGCCGCATCTCCTCGTTGGTTGGAACGAAGCCCGTAAACTCGATTTGATCGGTCAGGCCTAATTTTTTAACTAGTTGACGATATTCGTCTAGTAACGGACCGCCGCCGATCAAGCGTAGTCTAGCCTTTGGTCGTTTCTGACTAATCTCTGGCCAGGCTTGAATTAGTCGGTCAACGCCTTGACCTGCCCTAAGGTGACCCATAAATACGACCAAGTCCGGCAGATGTTTGATTTTGGACGTCTGGATGCTTGATTCAGTGCCGATAGGAACAGTTAACTGTTTGGCACCGAATCTTGAATCTAGGCCTCGTTTGAGACGTTCTTCGGTCATTTTTTGAGAGAGATTCCAGACATAATCGGCCTGTTGGCAGGCGAAAAAATCCAACCAGTGATAGAGCTTGTTGAGCCATGGGTTAGTGAAGCGCTTAGGTACGTAATCGATCGTGTAAAATACAACCATCTTCACTCGACCGATTTTCTTCAGGCAGATGGCTGAAAATGCGTTCAGGCTGTCGAGGGCGATTACTAGATCACGTCGAGGACCCCAAAATAACCAGAACCAATTAAGCCAAATATCTTTGAAATAAGCTATCGGCATAGGTCTAGAAGGTCTCTTTATCTCTCTGGAGATGATCAATTCACCATTCTTCGCAAACTTATAAAAGCTCTCGCTAGGCTTATATGATTCGAGAGGATGACCGATAAATTCAATCCTCAGCCCTTTGCGGCTACGGAGAAAGTCCCAGAGAGCGTGAGGCGGTCCGGGCGCATAGATATGAGACAGGATTATCAGAGATTCAGCGCTTTTAATCACTATTATATTGTAGCAGTTTAAGCGTCACCGCGCTCGATTTGCGCCTGGTTTTGAAGATAATATTCGATCGTTTCTTTGAGTCCTTGTTCTAGTTTGTATTCCGGTTGCCACCCGATCTTTTCAACAGCTTTCGTGATATCGCAATGACGCCTAGGCTGTCCTATTGGCTTAGTAGTATCTAAGACTATTGGAACTTGCTCTAGTCCCATTAAACGTCGAATTTGATTGGCTAGCGGCCCGATGCGCGTTTCTTCATCGGCGCCAATATTCAATGGGTCAGCGATCGCGTATTTTTCTAGGACTTCAAGTAAGCCGCGAGCAAAATCTTTCACGAATAGAAAAGAGCGTGATTGTTCGCCGTTGCCCCAAAGTTTAAATGGATTCTCGCCATCAGCAAAACGCTTGATCATACCAGGGATCACGTGGCTATGATCAGGATCAAAGTCATCGCGAGGACCGTAACAATTATAAGGTCGCGCAATACCTATGGTCATACCGTAGTCTTTAGCATAAGCTCGACCAAGATACTCATGCATTCTTTTCGACCAACCATAGCCACGACTCGTCTCTTCGGGCTCTTCTACGAAGCCTTCGGTTTCAGGGGTGGGAATTAAACAATCCCGCCTGTAAACGCATGCCGATGAAACGACTAAAAACCGCTCTACTTTTGCGATACGAGCCGCTTCGATAGTGTTTAAGCCGATTAACATATTATCGCGAAACATTTCCGCAGAATGGTCGCGATTATACGAAAGTCCTGAAACTTTAGCTGCCGCATTAATCACGAATTCACTACCATCTATGGCCTTTACAGCCTCTTCAAGATTGCGAAGATCGGCGGATACTATCTCGACTTGATCCAGAACATTTTTTAAGAAAAATCGAGTCTTCGAGTCTAGTTGAGATTTACTAGTGGTGATTTTCACTTTAGCCCCACGTTTTACCAATTGCTCCACTACGTGTGAACCGACGAAGCCACTTCCACCAGTCACTAAGACCTTTTTATTTTGATAGAAATCCATAGCACTCCTTGGAAGTTTAATTGAGTTGTGTATATTGAGCGAGCATATTAAGAATCGTTTCGTTAAGTTCTAGCTTTGCGTCACGTTTCGTTATTAACTTGACACGTCTTGCTAACTCTGCACTAAGTGCGATGTAGCGTGCATCACCGGCTGCTGCGGGACCATGGATCGGTTTCGATGCGTTCTTAGAAGTGTTTTGAGTATAGATTTCTTGGATGGCTTCATGAAGCGCATTGACCGTCCAGGTCGTTCCGCTGGCGATATTGTAAACTTGCCACTTCTCCTGTGATTCAAGATGTAGAGTGTTACAGGCCGCTTCGACGACGGAATAAACACTGATATAATCGCGCACTTGTTCGCCGTCGCCGTTAATGGTCATTGGAGTTTGATCAACGAAACTTTTAAGGATGATAGATACTACGCCAGCCTCGCTTTTAGGGTCCTGCCTGGGTCCATAAACATTGCTCAATCTAAGGATGGTGACTTTCTCAAAGGCAGGTTCACTGCCAGACTGAAAATATTGCAAATAACGTTCAGCTGTTAACTTCGAGATCCCATAAGGACTGACCGGCTTAGTGGGAGAGCTCTCGTTCGCCTGACTCCCGGCTTTAATCTCGCCGTAAACGGTACCACCGGAACTCATCATGACAAACTGCTTGACTCCGACCGAGCTGGCCGCCTCGACAACATTGATTGACCCGATGATATTGATATTGGCATCGTTAGCCGGATCAGCAACCGAATGCCGAACGTTAATCTGGGCGGCCAGATGATAAACGACTTCGGGTTTGAAGAGTTTAAAGACTCGCTTCAGTGAACGATAATTAGTGATATCGACTTGGTAAAACAAATAACTATTCGCTTCGAGGTGCTCGAGATTACTGAGCTTGCCGCTACTCAAATTATCAACGATAGCCACCTGATGGCCTAACTTTAATAGAGCCTCGACGAGATGCGAGCCAATAAAGCCCGCCCCGCCGGTGACCAAGATCTTTTTGCCGTGTTGACTCATCTTAGTAGGTCTTTGCCAGCAGCTTAATTCTTGGCGGCGATTTCGCCACCAGCGGGCAAGCCAGCGGTGCGGATGATTGACTCATGGCCCGAAGGCTTTAAAGTTTTGGGATCGTAGCCGATGCTGGTCAATTCAGCGTCAACCATGATCTCGACTAACTCTTTAAAGGTTACCCTTGGTTCCCAGCCTAGCTTTTCTTTGGCCTTGCTGGCATCGCCGATTAGTAGTTCGACTTCGGCTGGTCGGAAGTAACGCGGATCGATCTCGACATACTTTTCCCAGTCGAGGCCGACTCGTTCAAAGGCTCCGATAACATACTCTTTAATTGTATGGGTCTCGCCGGTGGCTAAGACGTAATCATCGGGTTGATCGGCTTGGAGCATTCGCCACATTCCTTCGATGTATTCTGGAGCATAACCCCAGTCTCTTTTAGAGTCGAGGTTGCCTAGATAGAGTTTCTCTTGTTGACCAGCTAAGATACTGGCGACGCCCCGAGCGATCTTGCGCGTCACAAAAGTCTCGCCGCGTCGAGGCGATTCGTGGTTAAAGAGAATGCCGTTACAGGCGAACATACCGTAACTCTCGCGATAGTTAATCGTCATCCAGTAAGAATAGAGTTTGGCTACACCATAAGGCGATCGTGGATAAAACGGTGTCGTCTCTTTTTGAGGGACTTCTTGGACTAGTCCGTACATTTCGGATGAGCTAGCTTGATAGAAGCGTGGCTCGATCTTGCTATCGCGAATCGCTTCGAGTAATCGAGTCGTACCCAGAGCAGTCACATCGCCAGTATAAACGGGCGCATCAAAGCTAACGCGAACATGACTTTGAGCGGCGAGATTATAGATCTCGGTTGGTTGAATTTTGTCTAACAGTCGGGTCAGCGAAGTGCCATCGGTCAAGTCGCCATGATGTAAGATCAGCTTCGGATCGGGGTTATGAGGATCCTGAAAGATATGATCGATTCGGCTAGTATTAAAGGTGCTCGATCGGCGGATTAAGCCGTGAACGGTGTAACCCTTTTCGAGGAGGAGCTCAGCCAGGTAAGAGCCATCTTGGCCGGTGATACCGGTAATAAAGGCGATTTTAGCTTTGGGTTGGTTCATGATTTTTGCTCCTCAAAATACTGATGAAAGGTTTGAATAATATAATCGATCTCGTCTTCGGTTAAGGCTTGGTGACAGCCGATATAGAAGCCGTTGTTATTGACCCACTGAGCAACTGGATAATCTGGCTCAAGATTGCCGAATAACTCGATGTAAACTGGCTGGTTGAGTAGCGGCAGCATCGGGCGAGTCTCGATCTTGTTTTCCTCGAGATAGTTGACCAGTTGATCGCGAAAATCGCTAGTGGCCTTGTCTTGTTTGAGGACGATTGGGAACATCATAAAGGCGTGCTCGGTCTCTGGTCGAATCTTAGGCAGTTGGAGCCGACCGGCGGTCTCGTGTTTTTGCAGACCTGCGATTAATTTGGCAGCGTTCGCCTGGCGTTTGGCGAGGACTTCTGGCCAAATCTCCATCTGGCCGACGCCTAAAGCACCCTCGAGCTCGGTGCCACGATAAGAATAACCGACATTGATAAAGCGAAAGCGACGAGCAACTAAGTCAAAGAGCTGCTTTTTATCCTTGTTTTTATCGTCATCGATATGGAGGTAGATCCCGTCTCGACCGTGGTTCATTAAGGACTTAATGCGTACCGCTAGATCCTCGTCACTAGTACAGGCAAAGCCGCCGACACCAGTGACCAGCAAGTGGGCTACATAGGTCGAGAAGCAGCTGATATCGCCCCACGAGCCAGTAGGTTGACCCTGATAAGAGACAAACATCGTTTCGCAGGAATCTTCGACTATTTTGAGATCATGTTTTTTGGCAATGGCTAAAATGGGAGCCATGTCGCAAGGCTGACCAAAGAGATGAACGGGCATAATTGCTCGTGTTCGAGGAGTAATTTTGGCCTCGATTTTGGTCGGATCGATCTCGTAGTAGTCGGGCTCGATATCGACAAAGACCGGCTGTAGACGATTCTGAATAACGACATTAGAGGTTGCAATAAAGGTCACGGCGGGCACGAGAACCTCGTCGCCGTCTGACCAACCATACTTATCTTTGAGAGCATGAAGCGCCACTTGCAAAGCGCTGGTACCGGAGTTGCAGAACATCGCATATTTAGTTTGATGAGCTGCTGCAAAATCGGTCTCGAACTTAGTCAGAAATTTACCGTGCGAGAGGCGATTGCTATCTAGTGCCTCGTTGACATAGCGTTTTTCATTAGCTGAGATATCGGCACAACCGACACCGATCTGTTGGGCGGGTTTAAAACTCATAAACTCCTTCTGAGCACTGTTGTCTCATCGAAAATACCATTATTACTAAGATTAATCTAGGCACCTTGGCGCCAATTTTGCCTGTCGGCGATGGCAGGTGTTTTAAAACGCAAGCCAATCCGATTGCTGGCATAGATCCACAGAGTGATCCAGCAGGCGATTGGATGGTACCACCAAGCTCGATCGGCGACCTTGCGATAACCTAGCATGACTTGGTAGAGCAGAGGCAGGATAGTGACGGTACAAAGAATAAATTTGGCCAGTCCACGATAGTTGAGATTACTGGACCAGAACTGCCGTTGCCCAGTCCTTTCGTAGAAATTAAAGTCTTGGATACGGCGTTGTTGCTTACGTTTAAAGGCGGCTGTGGTATTGCAATAAGCGTGCACGATCCCGACTTTGACCTTGGCAAATTTAGCCGACCGCTTGTTGAGATATTGATAAAGCACCTCGATATCAAAAAGATAATCGCCAATCTTAGCGGTCTTAAAGAGCTCGGCCCGAAAGATGGTGCCGTTAGCACCGATGGTAGGTAGCTGTTTGAGATCGAGCTGCCAAGAAAGATAGTCGCCTTGATCGGTGACGTTCAAATCGAGACCGGTCCAACGCCCGGTTAACTGATTATAGCGATCGTAATTACCCAGCCAAAGCATGATCGGATCGGACATGCCCATCAGGGCGCAATAACGAGTAATCAGCGAGTCGCTCTTGCGGTAGAGATACTCTAGTGGCTCACTGCCGATGATGTTCGAATCTTCGAGGAGCGGCTGGACCAATAGCTTCAGCCAATCTGGTCGAGTAATAAAATTATCTGAGTCGAGGAGGCAGATCAAACTTTGGTGATCATCCTGTTCGGATTTGGTGATTAGCTGAAGGGCTCGCTTAACGCCAACAGCCTTGCCCGCTTCGCCAGTCTTGAGCGGGTTATCAATAACTAGAGCGCCAGCCTCGAGACAGAGCGAAGTGGTTTGATCGGTTGAGCCGCCGTCGGGCATGATCAGGTGGATTTTGCTTTTTGGATAATCCAGAGCGGCTAGGCCGGCAAAATATTCTTTAAGCACCGAGCTGGCATTAAAGACTGGCGTGACGATATAAACATCGGGTAGCTTTGGTGATTGATTCATGACTTCTCCGGATGACTTTTCTTGCTTACTGTGGCCAACTCTAAACCACTGGCTTCGGTCAAGGCCGAGACGAAGCTCTGATAGCTACGGTCCCAACTGTAACCAGATGCCAATTTAATGGCGCCCTGGCTGAGGCGTTGCCGAAGTGCAGTATCGGTGAGTAACCGTCGCATGGCTTCTGCCAGTTCGTCGAGAGTAGGGTTAGCACTAATTAAGAGGCCACTGACTTGATCTTTGATGGCATCGACTTGACCGGTCACAGCGGTGCCAATGGTTGGCGTACCGCAGGCGGCCGCCTCGGTGATGACCATACCCCAACCTTCTTTAACTGAAGGATGCACCTGAAACCAGGCCGATTGCATCAGGGCGACCTTTTGATCGCGAGGGTTGTGGCTAAAATAGTAAAGATCTTTTTCGGGGAGCTCGATTTGGCCGGTGAGCTTTAGCTCTTTGACCAACTGGACTAGTGCTTGGCGAAATGGACCCTGGCCAACGATGACTAATTTAGCCTTAGGGAACTCGGCCGCCAGTGTGGCAAAGGCGCGTATGGTCAGATCGGGCCGTTTCATCCTGACGAGTCGAGAAACTTGAATAATTAACGGAACGCTACTTTTCGGTCCGGGTTGATAGCGGGCGTGATCGAGACCAAGCTCAAAAAGCTTGATCTTCGCTGCTTGGTAGCCCCAGTTGATCAGATCTTGCTTGGTCGAGCCGGCGTAGGTGACGACGGCCGTCCGATGATACGAGATAAGTTGTAGCGGCTCGAGTAAGCGACCGATAATCGCTAGGTACCAAGGCAACTCATAATGCCAGACCTCTTTGGCTAACTGGTTGATGTACTGCACTACCTTTGACTGACGCTTAGCGTAGAGCGGTGTTTGCCAGGCAATCGTGTTGAGCATATCGATCACGAGGTCGGGTTTTTGGTTTAGTTTCCGATAAAACCACCAGCCTCGCAAATAGACAGTCAGACTGTTGCCCTGACGGATAATCTCGACTCCATCGATAACTTCGTGGGGTGTGAGCCCTGGCTGGGTACGACTAAACCACTGTACTTGATGACCATCTTTAACCAGTCGTCTGGCATACTCAAAGGTGATAATCTCCGCTCCGCCAACGAGTCGGTTCTTAATATCTTTCCAGTTATAAATCAGAATTCGCATAGGCAGACTATAACAAATTAGACCTGATTTGACGAGTCGTCAGAGAGCAATAGCTTGATCTGATTATAGCCGTACCCGGCCTGTATCAACTGACGATAAAGCTTGGATCGAAGTTTAGGCTCGAGTCGGTTTGATGAAGTGAGGTGGTGACGCAATAAAAACCTCTCTAACAGCCGTTGCAGATTGACCTGTGGCTCGATGAGTTGCTGATCGATGCCGTCCCAGGCTACTTGAACCACCTCGCGGCTCAGGCCTAAGCTCAAGAGCTTATTAGTGATCCGCCGTTGGCCATAACGAGTCAATTGGGATTGAATCAAGTTACTAGCGAAGCGTAAGTCGTCAAGTAGCCCGAGACCGACTGCTTTGTCGACTAACTGCCGAGCCTCGTCGGCCACGCAGCCTTTACGCACAAGGTACTGTTCGAGACGATGCGTGGTCGGGTTGTAGCGACCTAAATACCAAAGGAGCAAACGCCAACCAGACTCGTAGTCTCTGGGGGCGACGGCTTTATTTCTTGGCTGGGCCATGAGAAGCACCATCGTTATCTAGGGCTTCAGGTTGATCGGTGGTCTTGGGGTCGAGCTTTGTCTCAACTTTGGCATCGGCCTTGGCCTGGATCAGTTTGGTGCGGAGTTTATTGGCAATCTCTTCGGTTAGGGCGGGATTAGCTTTGAGATAGGCGCGCGCCGCCTCTTTGCCTTGACCGAGCTTATCGTCTTGGTATTGATACCAAGCACCGGCCTTGTCGATGACTTGATGCGCTACTCCGAGCTCGATTAAATCACCTTCGTAGGAGATACCGCTATCGTACATGAGGTCGAACTCGGCGGTTCGAAACGGTGGAGCGATCTTATTTTTAACAATTTTAACTCCGACTTTAATGCCGACCGTTTCATCGCCTACTTTGATCTGTTCTTTGCGGCGGATATCCATACGGACCGAGGCATAAAATTTCAGCGCCTGACCGCCCGAAGTGGTCTCTGGGTTACCGAACATTACCCCGATCTTGAGACGGATCTGATTAATAAAGATGACGGTAGTTTTACTTTTGCTGATGGCACCAGTCAATTTACGCAAGGCTTGACTCATCAGTCGAGCCTGGACGCCAACCATAGCGTCGCCCATCTCGCCTTCGATCTCGGCGCGAGGTACTAAAGCCGCCACCGAATCGATGACGATGACGTCGAGCGCGTTCGAACGAACTAATGTCTCGACGATTTCCAGCGCCTGTTCGCCAGTATCTGGCTGACTGACCAGGACCTCTTCGGTTTTAAGGCCGATTCTTTTACCGTATTCAGGGTCGAATGCGTGCTCGGCATCGACGATGGCGACAATACCGCCCGCTTTTTGGGCCTCTCTCATCACGTGAAGAGCGAGAGTTGTTTTACCTGATGATTCAGGTCCATAGATCTCGACGATGCGGCCGCGTGGCAAACCACCAGCGCCCAGCGCTACGTCGAGTGAGAGGCTACCGGTTGGAATGGTAGCGATGTTCAGACCGGTTGATTCACCGAGTCGCATGATTGAGCCCTTGCCAAACTGCTTTTCAATTTGACCGAGCGCCGCTTCGAGAGCGAGTTTTCTTCCGTCTTCTGGCATAGTATCTCCTATCTGATCGCTAGTCCAAGTTTAGCATGAGTTGTGGATTATGTTGGGCTTGGTGTTGGGGATATGTTCGGAACTGTCGGGGATACGGTCGGGGCGACAGTCGGGACTGGCGTCGGCTCGGTAGCTAAAAGCTTAAAGCTTTGACGGGTAATCTGGTCTAGGCGACTTTCGGCGACGACCTCGAGATTATTCAGCCCGGGGGCTAGCTTAATCAGCTGTTCGAACTGTCCGAGACCGTCAAGTTTGACCAATTCGCCATTAATCGCCACTGTCGCATTGTTGTCGCTCTGACCCTTGACGGTCACCGCGAGACCCTGAATCGTGCTGTCGGGGGCGGGACTGACAATCGTTAGCTTGGGCGGCGAAAGCAGTGCCCGGATGCTTAAGGCTAAATAACTGGCAAAGCTCACAATCAAGATGACTCCGCCAACTGCTCCCATCAAGGCTGGGGTGATGACCAGCTTGCGCAGTCCGTAGCTAGTGGCCGGCTTGAGCTGTCGATCAGGGCTTTTAGCACTTTGAAAGGCGCGCCGTTCTTGCTTGTACTGACTGATCAACTTGGCAGCTTTTAGATGTAGCACCTCGGCATAGCAGCGAATAAAGCCCAAGCAGTAGACCTCGGTTGGCAAGGTGTCGTGACGATCTTGTTCTAGGGCCTTGAGATACTTAAGCTTAATCTTAGTCAATCTCTCGGCCTGCTCTAAGCTGAGCTGGCGTTCGAGCCTAGCCGATTTGAGGCGATCGCCGACCGTTCGCGTCGGTTTGATTTCAGTTGTCCGAAATACCGGCACCATACTTGGCTACCCTCAATAACTTAACGAATAATAGATTAAAAAAATCTTAAATTAGCCCCACTTTGGTAAAGAGCGAACGGTTTTCTTTGACCCATTCGGTCAGTTTGGCTACCCCCGCCTTGGCGCCAATCTCTGGGCTAAAGCCAAACTCTTGCTTTGCTTTAGCGATATTGGAAATGTAGACCGGTTGGTCACCGGGTCGCCACTCGCCAAAGCTTGGCTCGATTGTTTTGCTATGAAACTCGCGGAGATAATCCACCAATTCTAAGAGCGACATCGTATTTTCAGCGCCGCCACCGATGTTGTAGATCCGTCCTGCTGTTGTGGCA
>CAYGIW010000001.1:0-19849 GCA_964350035.1 uncultured Candidatus Saccharibacteria bacterium | reverse complement strand
TCGCGACCAATAATCGGGTCGAACTCGCCATTTTTCGCCTTGAGAGTCAGATCACGAGTAAAGTACTCGATAGCCAGATTCTTTTGCTTCTCGCCGCGCCGAGCTTTGGGCTTGGCGTTATCTAAGCGGACTAGTTTATCGATCTCGGCAATCTCTTTAAAGAGGGTGCGAAGCTGTTTTTCGATCTGTTTTGGTTCGAGTCCAAGTTGAAAGAGCAGTCGATGCGCTCGGAGCTCTTTTTCGACTAAGATGGCCAACAGAAGATGCTCGGTATCGATCGATTGGTGTTCGTACTCACTCGCCAAGCGAGCGGCCGCCATTAGTAGCAGTTTGGCATCGGCGCCTAAACCCTGACCGTTGGTCGGTTGATGGGCATCAAAAGTCGCCACCAAGCGGACTTGGTCGCTATTGAGATCGTATTCGCGTAAGATCTCGTGGGCAAAGGTAGAGTTTTTGGTGATGATCGCTTCGAGGATATGGCTAGAATCGACGACCGTCTGGTTAGCATCGGCGGTTTTTTGGGCCTCGACTAAGATCGTTCTGGCCGAATCGGTGAAACGATCAAAGATTGTCTCGTCCATAGTTAACTATCTTGAGATTCTATCTCATCCTCACTCTTGGCCTCTACCTCTTGATCTGCCTCTTTATCCTCGGCTTTATCTTCGGCAGTTTGACCTTCGCGCAGAATATCAATTGAGTAACCAGTTAATTTCGAAGCTAGGCGAACGTTTTGGCCGCCACGACCGATCGAGAGTGAGAGCTGCTCCTCTTCGATTTCCACGGTCGCTCGGTGCGTCTCTTCATCGATCTTGATCGAGAGCGGCTTGGCCGGAGCTAAGGCGTTAGCAATAAAGCGTTCGGGGTCAGTGCTATGCAGAATAATATCGATCTTTTCATCGCCAATCTCGGCGAGCACGGCCTGGACACGACTACCGCGTTGACCAACGCAAGAACCAACCGGGTCAATCCCCTCTTGATGAGCGGTGACGGCCATCTTGGTTCGACCACCAGCCTCGCGGGCGATGGCGACGATCTCGACAACTTCCGAGGCAATCTCGGGGACTTCAAGGGCAAAGAGTGCCTTAATAAAGCCGGTGTCGGCGCGTGAGACGATGACTTTTGGTCCCTTGGCGGTCTCTTCGACGCCTTGAATATAGACTTTAATTCGTTGACCGATATAGTAGCGCTCGTTTTTGATCTGGCCAGTTGGCAGCATCAAGGCGTTGATCTTACCCAGGTTAACGATGACGATATCACCCTCGATCTGCTGAATATTACCGTTGACCAAGGTGTTCTCTTTTTCTTTAAACTCGGCGTAGAGCATCTCGCGCTCGGCCTCGCGGAGCCTCTGAATAATAACTTGTTTCGCGGTTTGAGCGGCGATACGGCCAAAGTCGGCATGGACTGGGAGTGGTCGCTCGACCTCTTCACCAATCTCGGCTGATTTGCGCACCTTGCGGGCCTCGAGGAGAGTGATCTGATGAGCTGGCTCTTCGATCAAGGCATCTTCGACAATCGAAAAGACCTCAAACATCTTGGTGTCGAGAGTCTCGGGGTCGAACTCGGCTCGAATAACCTGATCAGGTGTGCCGTAATCCTTACGATAGGCGGCGGCTAAAGCTGCCTCGATTGTTTCGAGAATAATTGCGGTATCGAGACCTTTTTCGTCGGCAATCTGGTTGATTGCGGCCATCAGGCGTGAAGTTGCCATTGCGCTCCTTTGCGTAGTTGCGTTTTAATCATAGGACTTGTGAAAATAAAAACAAGTCTAAATTGACTTGTCTATACCAAATCTTAGCCTTTTTGTCAGCTCTTGTCAATTGTGATGAGTACTTAATTGAGGCGGATGAGCTCGATCTCTGGCCCAGACTTAGGCGTCTCTCGAGTATCAAAGAGGTCGATCGCCTGCCAATCGAGTAACCAAGCACCGGCATTAGTCAGTTTTGCCCCAAGATCATCGCGGTTGCGTATCGGTAAAGCCTGAAAAACCACATTAAGCCAATGCCCGTGAGTAACCATTATAGTCGGGCACTGATGACTGATATGTGACCAATGCGTCAGCGCCAACAGAGCCCGTTCGCGAACACGCTGATCAAACTCGTAGCCATGCTCTTTGAGTACTTCTTGACTTTTGGTCAGGTCGGCGGTCATGGCATCGATAGCTATATCTTTGGCTAGTCCCTCGTAGCTACCGCCGCTCCGTTCCCGTAGATCGGGATCAAGCTCAAAGCTGACTGGCCACCGACGTACCAAAGCCTCGGCCGTAGCTCGGGCCCGCCTCAAATCTGAACTGACGATCAGCTCAGGCGGCTCGACTATTAATTTGGCATGACGCGAGAGCTTTTCAGCCAGCTTCTCAGCCTGTTTTAGACCATTACTCGAGAGCGGATAATCTTTTTGACCCTGAAAGATCCCCTGTTGATTGCCGGTACTCTCGGCATGTCGAACTAAAATTAGGTAGCTCATAGTAACGAGAGCTCGGCGGTAATAGCCAGATGATCGCTGACTCCAGAGAGTAGCTGGATAGAGTCGAGCTGAACATTATCAGTTGTAAAGAGCCCATCAACGACATAGGGTAACGGTCCGGCTCGATGTAAAGTTCCATCGATCGTCGTGGTAATAGCAGCTGGGATATGTGAGCGATATTTGGCTTCGAGTAGCGCGTAAACGCTATCCCCTCTTGGTGAGTTAAAGTCCCCGGCCAAGATCAGGCGCTGATAGCCCTGTAGCTGTCTGAGGAGTAGCTCCATGTTGGCTAACTGTTCTGTGGTGACGCGACCAAGATTAGACCAGGTAAAATGCGTCGTTGCCACCGAGAGCCGCAGGTCGCCTACTATTAGGTCTAAGACCAGGGCGACGGAGCGCGGTCTGGAGCTATGGACATGGGCCAGCTCTGGGATCTCGCCCTGACCTAAATCGTAATCAAGGATCGTGGCTTGGTCTATCGGGTAGCGACTAAAGATAGCGATGCCATCAATGCGCCCGTTGGCACGATATTTCAGACGCGGTACGTACTCGCAATGCCATCCTAACTGTTCACGCAGTCGCCAAAAATCCTCGATAAATAGCTCTTGTAAACAGATAATATCGGGTCTGAACTGACTCAATAAGGCCTCGATGGCCGGCCAGTGTTTATCTTGTTCGATATTGAGGGAGAGTAGCCTTAGAGTCATTTGCCCCAGCGCCAACGCGGTTTCTCGCCGGTCAAATAACAGAGAGCGATTAAGAGGCCAGTCAACACAATGATCGGCAAGAAATAGCTATAGATTAGATAGCTATTAGAGGCGGTCGTCGGATCGAGCTGTTCAATAAATAAGAAGATCAATAGTAGATAGATGCCTAGAGCGAGCCAACCCTGCCAACGCTGTGGCGTCCAGCCCCAACCGTATAGTTTAGCACTAAACCAGCGTTTTTTCGGGTCTTGGCCAATCGAACGTAACTCTTCTAACAGTTTCATAGCTTGATTATAGCGGAAAATTACCGTATATTCGAGTCGTCTTTATGCCGTTGGTATGAAGCAGGCTGCACCTTGCAACTATGGAGACGATCGATGCGAACACGTGCTCATCCCGACCCGGAGTTCATGGAACTCTTTTGTCGGTACCAGAAAGGCGGTTATGACGGCAAGCGTGCCATGGAAGAGATCATCCGTCGTCATACTCCGTTTGTGATGCGGACCGTTCGTCGTTACGCGGTACATGATGATTTACGCGAGGCGCTAATTGTCGCCGGTAAGCTAGGGATTTTCGAGGCGGTACAGCGTTTTGATCCCGAGCGAGGAGTTAAATTTCTCTCCTACGCCGGCTATTGGGTAGCTGTCAGGGTTGGGAAGGCGTACGCTAAGGAGAGCGGGTTGATCTGGATTCAACCTGAGCAGAGAACCTTGGCCAAACGAGTCAAAAACGCCATCGAAGATCATCATCTTCGATATCAGAGGCTCCCAAGCGACCAAGAGCTAGCCGAAATCACAGGACTGACAAATGTTCAGGTCCAACGCTGTCGTCAAGAGTTGCCACACTGTCATCTTGTGACCGATCTGTTTTCAGAGCATCAGTCGGTAGAATGGCTTGAAATCGCTATGCGCGGTCAAGAAGAAACAGAGGTTTTGACCACTGAAGAGCAGGTACTGCTCAAGTTGCAGGTAGAAGCTATCGTGGCTTTAGCTAAGAATCATCTGAAGCCAACGCACTACGAGGTTTTTGCTCATGTTTATGGTCTAGTTCCCGGACTACCAGCCATGTCGCTCGCTGAGACTGCTCAGTGTCTTAAACGAAACAAACACCAAGTCACTGCTCAGTACCGGAAGGCGATCGTTACGCTGCGACGCTTGTGCGCTTGAATCTGACCTGATCTTATGGCTCTCGTGAATCGAGAGCCATTTCTTTATTTACTAATATCGTGTTGATTCGGTGAAAGAGAGTGCTCGCAAAGCTCTCGCAATATATCCAAGGCCTTAGGCCACATCGTCTCGAACATCTCTTTCATCGCTCGGCTGGCTGGGCTAGCCGGCATAGTTAAGTCAATGGTTAACAAGGTCTGATTGCCTTGTTCTGCGAATGTGTAGTTTTCGAAAGCTGGTGTCCACTGCTTGACCGATGCGCTCGTCGTATCTTCGATACCGCCATGAATCTCTCCCAGGTGCTCGATCGAGATAAATCGCTCGGGAATATTCTTAACAATTCGAGAAGTCATGCCTGATCCACCAGAGGCTAAAAACTTGATCTTACTCCCCTCTTCCCATGAGCCTTCGTAGTACGAGGTAGGTTCAAAGGCGGCCGTCCAGGTTTTGTAACTCTCTGGCTCTAACATCTTATCCCAGACCGTGTTGACCGGAGCGTTAATAGTACACTCAAAATGTAATTGTTCTGTCATATTTTTATTATATCAACCTTTGGCTAACGCATCATTAACATCAGGGTAATTCTCAAAAGAAATGCTATGGTAGAGCTATGGATGAAATATTTTATCGTGCTTGGCACAAATATGAAAAACGGATGTATGCGGTGATTGGCATGCAGTGGACCGATGAGTGTCCTAGTCAGCTTCAAGGGCTCACTTTACATGGAGATCTCAAGGTCAGCCCCAGCGATGTGATTCTCATGCGTTACAGTGGACTAAAGGATAAAAATGGCGTTTACATTTATGAGGGTCATGTTCTCAAACATGATGGTGGCCAAGGTGAAGTCACCTATCAAGATGGCTCTTTTCAGGTCCTAGGTATGGCTTTGTGTTCGACCAGCGACCGAGAAGTGATCGGTAATATTTATGAACAAAAGTAAAGCCTACAGAATTTGCATTATCGGCAATTCAGGAAGTGGTAAATCGACACTTGCGATAGCTGTGCTGGAACAGTTGGCTGAAACGTTCATCCGTCACTTGCCATTGTTCATACTTACTCAATAAATCGCCGCTATCGATGTAAACAATTAAATCAATATCCGAAGCTGGGGCAGTTGTGGTTTCGAGCTCCTTGCCTTTGCTAAGAGAACCGTAAAGAGAAGTAGCGACTCTGATGGGAATGAGCTGAGTAAGTTTCTCGAAAATCTCTTTGACCACTCTTAAGCGTTCACGTGATATTTCATCTCTAGAGATCTCAATGCGTTTTTCCGAGGGTTGATATGAGGGGTTATAAAAAGACTTTTCATGTTCCATATTTAGATTATACCTGTTAAACATTGCTATTTGAGGCATTTTATGATATGGTCTGTGATTGATCATTAAAAATATATTTTTTTTGCGATGACGTTCCTTGGATAAAGACGTATATGTACTTAATTTTTCTCCTAGGAACGTCATCGGAAAACGTTCCGTATGACTGTTCCCAGACGCTCGCCTTTTGGAGAGGCGCCTAGATGCGATCGAGAATTAATGTCCTTGCAGCCTTGCTGTTTTCGCTGCTTTCGGTTTCGCTGGCGACAGCCAGTGACGCTGACAGCTTTACGGCCGGTTTAGCTAAACACCAGTCGTCACTTGAGCATTGGGCTACTATCGCTGCAACAGAGCTTGCGGCAACTAAAACTTGGCTCAAGGGTGAACTGGGCCTCCCTCAAACTTCGGAGGTCGCCCTCAGTGTCGACCAGTCGGGTAGCGCCATCCAAGATGGTACGCTTTCTGGCATCGTCAACACCGGCGCGTCAATGCTGGAAGACAATAAAAAGTCATACCACCATGGCATCAAGTTTAAGATCCTCCTCAGTCCAGATGTAGAAAAGCGCGTGGTTCTCGCACAAGGTAAACTCGAGCTCACCCTGGCGGACACCGTAACTCTGTTCAGAGATATAAGCGCCAAGTGTCAGGGGCGAGTACTGGCCATCGCCGGACTTCTGGAAGATGAACGGATCGTTCTTGTTACCCTCGGTCTTGCAAAACCGACAAGGTATGGGAAATCAGTTTATCAACTTTCTAACGACTTAGATGTCATCCTCTGGCTAAGAGATCGTGACGGAAAGTTCAAGTCTGAAAAGTTGCGACGCTACGAAATCTCTCGAGACGGTGGGACGACGAAAGCCTTTGGCGAGGCTGGATCCGTATTACTACCTAAAATGATTGGTAGTAGCGGAAAAGATACCTTTACTCCAAAAGGCGAAAAACCGATTGGTCTTACTCAGTTCTGACCATCGTTGTTTCGCCAATCATCAGCACGAGTCCCGAGGTTTTCATCTCGGGACTCACCGCCTTCGATGCACATAGAAACGACCGAAAATGGTCGTTTTTTTATACATAGCTCACTGACGAGTAGGATAGAGATCCTAAGGGCTCACTTGTACAGAAGTATATAAGATCAAGAATCGTGACCTTAGAGCGGTTGAGTAAAATTAGGCATAAAAAACGAGGTCGCACAGAAGCGCGACCTCGAGGTTCAATGTCCACCTGATGGCGGAACAAAAGGACAAGTTACAAACCTGAGACCAGCTCTCGGGCAGGACACCACGCCACCGTAGCGCCCGTGCGCATCGTCGGCCCAAGTTGCGATGAACTGGAGGTGGCCATCGCTGAAGCGGAAGATCGGACAGTACGTCCACCGGCCGTCGACGTCCCAGTTCCATTCATCCGCACAGCAGTCCATGAAGAGCTGCTCGTATGCGGTGAGGCGCTCGGGCATCACCAGGAGCGAGCACCCGACGTGCGCTGAACCGTTAGGCATATAGCTCTTCGCGAGAGCGTCCCAACGACCGTTGCGTGCGGAGTACCCTGCGTACAGGTTCCCGAGTGACACGGGCATGACCAGTACGTCGCCGGGCGTAGTCTCCTCGATCACCTTCATGAGCGAGAGGGCTTCCGCCTGAATGCGAATGTACTCGTCCGTCATCTGGCCGGCCCGGTGGTTGATGAACTTCCAATTGCGCTCCGCATGGAGCATGGCGAGAACTCGCTCAACCGTGGGACCGTAGTGAGCACCGTAGGGGTCTGCCATCTCCCAGGCGCGGCCGAAATAACTGACCTTCGGCTTGACTTCGATGCCGTCGAAGCCTGCAGGGAGGTTGTTGAAGTGTTCGGCCAGAGTGGCGACGTGCGAAACGTCGATACCGGGCCAGAGCCGCTGAACCCGCTCGATCTGGATGCTCACGTTCGGTACGGCAAACCCCTTCGGGTAGAACCACCGCTGTTCCGTGCGCTCCTTCTCAAACGGATTCTTCGGGGCCACAGCAGACGCCGGTACCGGGAGGCCCGTGCTTGCTGAACCGCCGTTAGCGGGCAGGGGCAGGCCACCGTTACGCGCAAACTGCACCAATGACTTCGCGAGCTTATTGCCTCGCGAACCAATGACGAGCTGCGCGTCCTCTTCCGTCAAACCGGCCTGCTCAAACTTCAGCAGGAGCTCGTGCTGGGTATGGACGGAGAGTGTTCTGTTTCGGCTCATGGGTTGTTCTCCTTTATACCCACACACCATATCGCCCGATATCGTCGGAGCTGCGAGCGAGTCTTATTAGTGCATAAGACAAGCGTGCTAAAAGTTAAGCTTTTAGCTTTCAGGACACTTGCCTCATGATGGTTAGATTATTAATGTGCACATGCGAATATAGCATAAGCCAGTTCAGTTTTCAATAGTTACTCTCTTATCTTGTAATCTTTGTCTCTCGTTGTATATTGAGTAGTTGAGTTGGTTCAAGCCGCACTCAACTAACCAGGATGCACTTTACCATCGGAGGACAACCCAGATGTCAGTACCTGTCTCTCAGGCAGAGCTGGATCAGCTTTGGAGTAGATATCGAGCTACTAAGAACGATCAGGACCGTAACGCCATCGCCAAGGCCCACGCCTGGATTATCCAGACCATTCTTACGCGACACTTCAGAGAAAACCGAGCCGAGAACTGTGAAGATCTAGCGCAGGAGGGTTGGATCGGTTTACTGCAAGCCGTCGAGCTGTTCGACGCCTCAAGAGGAACAGAGTTTACTACCTATGCCTTTCGAGCAGTTTTGCAGACAATGCGTCGTTATGAGGCTCAAAAGATACGAATGGTTCGCGTCTCCGAGCATCGTGGAGTGACTCACGGTCTCTTACGGAGAGTAAGGGACAAATTCGTTCTGCAATATGGCCGAGAGCCTGATTCAGACCAAGAACTGGCGGAATTTCTTGGCTGCAACGAGGCGCTGATCATCATGGTCAGGCAATCTTGCGCTTGTGAGGTTGATGCACTCGATACGCCTATCGGCAACAGACGACTTGTCGACTTCATTGCCGATCCGCGAGTGACTGATCCAGCCGCTCTTGTCCTGGGTCTTTCGACTCTAGAGATAACTAGCGACCAAGTCGTGCAAGCGATGGCTCAACTCACCCCAAAGCAACGGCAGGTGTTTCAACTCTACGTTGTCGAGGGCCAGACCTTAGAAGAGATCGCAGTAGCAACCGACAGAACGCGTCAGGCCGTCCATCAGCTACACCAAAAAGCGATAGAGAGATTGCGACGAGCGCTGGGAGTCAGTCAAGTCGTCAAAAAGACAGCGGTAAATGCTGCTCCTCTCTCGTCAGATCTTACAATCAGCGATGAACCACCGAACGGCAAAGTAACCCTCAGAGAGTTTCAAAGGCTAGCCAAGGCCTGTCTAGCGAATCCTCCAACCGATCGCTGAAATGCGTCACCTAGTACCCCCTCATGCAGCTTGCACAGGGGGTATTTTTATTGCAAATGTAAATATACAAAAAATCACCACGCGAAGTGGTGATTTTTTGGTGGACCATAGCGGATTCGAACCGCTGACCTCATCCATGCCATGGATGCGCTCTACCAGCTAAGCTAATGGCCCATGCCCTGATTCTAGGTTATTTGACCTGAAAAATCAAGGTGGATAGACTAGCTTCGGAAGCTACCTGTCAATTACTGTTAATTGTCACTAAGAACCCTAGAATCTCCGCCGCAAGCTAGAGCTATCGGTTTAAGCGAATTTTAACCGAAATCGCTTTGCTATCTTCGACTTGCGGTTGATCATAAGGGTCGACACCGCGCAGTAGACTTGAGTAAACAGTAAAGTAGTGTAAGAAACCCATCCATGCTCCGACTGCTTCTGGGCTAACCGCCGGTAACCGCACTACAGCTGCTGGTTTATTTTTGCTCTTTGCATCACCGATAGTGCCAGCTGATTCGGCAGCGAAACTCTGACTCAAGCTTAAACCGTCGAATTGACCGAGTTTGACTCCACGGCACTCAATATCGGCAATTTCACTGGGAATTACCAACTTAATTTCCTCCTGCCGAGACTCTGACCCAGTACTTTCGGCGACGATAAACAGACCGAACATATTAGCGCGACCACCAAAGTAGCGCTGATTAGTGTGGTGTTGGCTCTCGGGAGCCTTAACCGCCAATATGGTCGGTCCCTGTCCGGCCTTGCCAAACGACTCGTGAATTAACTGCGTCAGTACCAGTGCAAAGGTCTCGTAGTAGTTAGAATAAATCGGGGCAAAGATTTCGGTAAAACCGTTGAGCTCCGCTTGATAGATAACCCAAGCCAGCTCAAAAGCTTCGTTAGCGGCGGATTCGGTCAAGTTGTCTACACCGTACTCCCGATACGCTAAGCGTCCACCGGCTAAGATCTGCTCAAAATCTAGCCCCATCACTAAGCTGGGCACGGCAGCCGAATTGGTAAAGGCGGTATAACGACCACCGACTACTGGATGTTCGATCAACGTTGCCTGATAGTAGTCAGCTAACTGACCGATCGGACTGCCCGGGTCGGTCACGAACAGCTTTTGGTATTGACCTAAGGCGATTAAATTCTCAATCACGCCAATAGTCGAGCCGGATTTAGAGACGACCACCACTAAACTAGATTCGAAAGGACACTCCCCCATCACCTCTTGCAGATAGCCCGGCTCCATATCGGTCAAGGCATAGATTCGTTTGAGGGTGGCCAGGGGCAACAAAGCTTTGGCAAAGGCCATAAAGCTCCAGACCGAGCCGCCGTTGCCGATCAAAATTAAGTTCTTGACCCAACTATATTCAGCTAAACGAGCGGATAGCTCGTCTACATCAACCTGACCAGTTAGAAACGAGGGCGGACTAGCCGTTAGCTCTTTGAGCAGTCGACCCTTGGCCTCGCGCTTTGCCGAAGCGTTTTGGTCGGACCACGATGGCAGATTGAGGTATTCGATTCGGGGTAGCCAGCTTGTTTCAGTTGCCATGGTACTAAGCCTCAGCGCCAATTGGCCAATTGAGCCGATCTTCCTCGGTTTGAAAGAGACCGCTACTGGAGCGTGGCGTCAGTTTCGAGAGGACTAAATCAACGATCTTGGCCGAAACATTTTCACCATAAAGATTAGGCCGTTTCGCCAAGGCTGGAGTCGCTAGCGCGCCCTCGATAATCGCCACGATCCAATCGGTATCAACCGGCGGAGCGGCGACATTGCAGCCGGCGATAAAGGTTTCGCCTCGGTCCGAGCCAAAGCGTAAGGTGACGCAAGGAATGCCCAAGATATTCATCTCTTCTTGCATCGAGCCAGAGTCGGTGGCCACCAAGGCTGCCAAGCGCATGGCGGCGATCACGTCGCGGTAGTATGGCCAGACATCAGAATAGATAAAGGTTTCGGGATACTCTTTGACTAGTTGTTCGAGTCGAGGCCGTAAGCCATAGTTGTCAATCGCCTGTTCGGTACCAAAGAGCGAGATTAAGAGGACGGAGTGACCGCTCTCGATTAACTTAGCCATCGCCTCGAAGATGATCATAAAACGGCGGCGATTGCCAGTATTTTCCCGGCGATGAATACAAAAACGGATAAACTTACCGTTAGCCAACTGCGGATACTTCTCTAAAATAGTTGACTGCTCGCTGTCGGCAATCGCCGCCGCCGTTGCATCGGCAACGCTGTTACCGGTGACCGCAATCCGATCGGCGCTAAAACCCTCTTGACGCAAGAACTCAGCATCGATTTCAACCGGAGCGGCATAAACGCCAGTGGCCGGTTCGGCGACTCGAGTATTGAACTGCTCTGGGAACGGCTCCATGCTTCCTCGCTCGTAGTTGGTGTCGATCTGGCTATCGGCGTAATAGCTGGCAAAATCAAAACGGCCAGCCACAAAATCGGCGTAATGGTGCTGGTAAACATCGGCTTTGAGGGTCAGAGTCCGGATACCGGCCTCGACATGAACACAGGCGACCTGGTGCATATAGCTCGAGAGGCCAATCGCCATAGCCGTACCGGTATCGCCATGGATATAAGGAATGGCTACCTTGCCGGCGGCCTTGAGCTCTTCGAGAACCTGACCAAAGCGCTCGATCATCTGAGCGATCTTTTGATGAAGGCTACCATCGATCGCTAACATAACGCTGACGGTTAGACCAAACTCCTCTTCCATACCGCCGCTGTAACGAAAATCGTGATGCTGTCCGGTGTGACAGAGAATGACTAATTCGCCGCGTCGCACCAACTCTTGGTAGATCGGTGCCTGTTTAATAATATCTGGCTTAGTCGCGATGGTGACGATGTGAACAACCTGCCGTTCGTCAGCAAGGAGTCGCTCTCTGGCGCCAGGTAAAAAGTATGATGTAGTTTCGTTCATAGATATTTCTCCAAGCCTTTTGCCTTTATTAGGCTGAGTAACTCTTTAATTTCCTGTGGTTGTTCTTTATTCATTACCAATAAAACATCTGGTGTTTCTACTACGACTATATTATTGAGGCCGACAGTAGCGATGAGCTTATCTTCTTGCGCCATAATCAGGCAGTTACTCGAGTTGATATCGATATGGCTAGAGCCGCTCTCGATTAAATCTTTACCGGTCAGAGATTGGAGTAGTGAGTGTAAAGCCTGCCAGTTGCCGATGTCTGACCAGTCAAAATCAGCGGCGATGCCTAAGATCGGAAACTTTTGGCTATTGATTATCTCTATCTCGTGAGCCGTAGTAGGTATGGCCTGAAAGTCTGCTTTATCGCCTGATTTAAGATAAGATTTGACCGAATCGGTAATCTTCGAGTCTGCTTCAGCGTAAGCTGCCAGTAGTGTCTTGGCCTTGAAGCAGTAATAAGCAGTATTCCAGAGATACTCGCCGCTTTCGTAATAAACCTTAGCCACCTCGTGCGATGGCTTCTCGACAAACTTCTCGACTTGGTAACAGTTGTGATCGGTATTAATCGTCTTGCCGATCTTGATATACCCCAAGCCGGTATCGGCGCGGGTCGGTTTGATGCCAACGATGGCGATCTGTTTAGGATGTTCTTCAATCTCGGCAACGGCGTGTCGGATTGTAGTTTGAAACTTTTCAATATCGGTCACCGCGTGATCTGAGGCCAGGCTAAAAATAGTTGCCTCAGGATCTTTGGCGGCAATCGTCGCTGTAAACAGGGCAAAGGCGGCGGTAGTGCCGCGGGCCTCTGGCTCAACGATAATATTCTCAGAAGCTATGTCTGGTAGCAGCTCTTGAATCTTGTCTTTATAGTTGGCGGTAGTCGCCACATAGATATTCTTTTGTTGAAAAACACCGATTAGCCGCTGATACGTTTCGTCGATCAGCGTTTTATCGCTGACGAATTTTTGCATCTGTTTAGGGAGATCTTTGCGACTCATCGGCCATAACCGAGTGCCTGACCCGCCGGCCACTATGACGGCGTAAGTAGAGTTGTTCAATTGTTTCATAAGCCTCCGTTACTCTCTGGCTACAGTTTGGCTAATATAGCAAAATATTTACTTTATACCAAGTTGATAGCTCTGACGATGCTCGACAGAAAGCCCTAGCTTTTGTATAGCCAGACGGTGTTCAGCGGTGCCGTAGCCCTTGTGACTGGCAAAGCCATAACCTGGTAACTCCTCGGCTAGCTTGGTCATCAGTGAATCGCGCCGCACCTTGGCAATCACCGAGGCGGCAGCAATCGCATACCACTTCTGATCACCCTTAACGGTCAGAGTAACTAATGGCCAACTGTTTGGTAAAAAGTTAGTCTTACCGTCTAATAACCAGTTGACCGATTGGGGTTGCACACCAAGTGTTTGGCAGAGGCTTAAGGCGGCCTCGAGATAGGCCTGTCTAAGAGCGGCGGAGAGGCCCAAACTATCGATCGCCTGGGCAGATTGCGTGGCAACGGCAAAGTGACTACTTGCCTCGAGCTCTGGAGCTAGAGCGGCGCGTAGCTTTGCAGTTAATAGCTTTGAGTCAGTCAGCCGCTTGGCTTGAGGGGTAGTCAAAAAACTCCCCGTCTCGATGACTAAAGGATATTGCCAGGCGGCTACCATTAACGGCCCGGCCCAGGCCCCTCGACCGACCTCGTCTAAGCCAATGACTATTCGCCCATCTTCGACCCAAGAGCTCTCTTGACGACGATCGATCGGCTGAAAAGCCATCTTTAAAAGGCCATCTTGCTAAAGTAGAGGTTTTAAGTAGCGACCGGTGAGTGATTTTGGTTCGTTAGCGATGGTTTCCGGCGTACCGACAGCCACAACCTGACCGCCGCCACTACCGCCATCGGGGCCCATATCAATCACCCAGTCGGCGGCCCGAATAATATCGAGATTATGCTCAATGACCAATACAGTATTGCCTTTATCGACTAGAGCTTGCAAGACTTCGAGTAACTTCTGAATATCGGCAAAGTGCAAGCCGCTCGTCGGCTCATCAAGAATATAGAGAGTCTTGCCGGTATCGTGTCGCGAAAGCTCGGTAGCTAGCTTAACCCGTTGTGCCTCTCCACCCGAGAGTGATGTGGCAACCTGACCGAGTCGCATATACGATAGTCCGACCTCGTCTAAGACGGCGAGTTTTTCGGCAATCGCCGGCTGATCCTTAAAGAACTTGCGGGCCTGAGAGACAGAAAAGTTAAGAATATCGGCGATGTTTTTGCCCTTGTAAAGAACATCGAGAACCTCTTGATTAAAGCGCGTCCCGCCGCATTCCTCACAGTTGACATAGATATCAGGTAGGAAATGCATCTCTATCTTAATTGCTCCCTCGCCCCGACAGGCTTCGCAGCGGCCACCCTTGACATTAAAGCTAAAGTGACCCTCGTCGTATTGGCGTTCGAGAGCCAACGGGGTTTCGGCAAAGAGCTGGCGAATCGGGGTAAAGACACCGGTATAGGTAGCCGGGTTCGAGCGAGGTGTGCGACCGATCGGCGACTGATCGATAGCAATGACCTTATTAATATGTTCGAGGCCGGTAATCCCACGGTGCTGCCCCGGCTCGACTCGGGCATGATGAAACTTTTTGGCCAAAGCTCGAGCCAAGATATCGGATACCAAGGTCGATTTACCCGAGCCAGAGACACCGCTAACGCAGATAAAGGTCTGTAATGGAAAATCTACGGTGACATTTTTGAGGTTAAACTCAGTTGCCCCCTGAACCAGAATCTTGGCAGTGCCAGGTAGACGCTTGGGGTGATCGGTCGAGATCTTGACCAGACCGGCTAAATAACGACCGGTTAACGAGCGCGAGTTAGCCATGACCTGGGCTGGCGTACCGGCGGCGACTACTCGACCACCAAACTCCCCCGCCCCCGGACCGATATCGATCAGATAATCGGCCGCTAACATGGTGGTGGCATCGTGCTCGACAACGATCACGGTGTTACCCAAATCGCGTAGCATCTTCATCGTATTGATCAGTTTGTCTTGATCGCGAGGGTGCAGGCCGATTGAGGGTTCGTCGAGAATATAGAGAACGCCGGTTAAGGCCGAACCGAGTTGAGTGGCTAAACGAATGCGTTGCGCCTCACCACCGGCTAAGGTATCGGCGTTACGGTCAAGGGTAAGATAGTCGAGACCGACTTGCATCAGGTAACCTAAGCGGGCCTTGATCTCGCGGAGTAACGGTTCGACGATTGGCGAAAGCGCCTCGGCAAAGGTTAGTTTGGCGAAAAAGGTTTCGGCCTCGCTAATGGTCAGACCGCTGACTTGAGCGATCGACTGATTATTGATGGTGATACCCAATACTTCGGCCCGTAGTCGTTGCCCCTGACAGCTCTCGCAAGTTCTCTCGACCATATATTTGCCGATCTCGGTGCGGACATACTCCGAATCAGTCTCGTGATATTTGCGTTCTAAGTTCGGGATGACGCCTTCAAAGCCGTTAGCTTTGTCGCTCTCGGCGGCGTTCGAGGCGACACCGTAAAGCACCGCTTTGATCTGCTCTGGCGTTAGTTCTTTGACTGGCGTTTTAAGATTGATCTGATGATGCAGGCTGAGCTGGTTGAGGACTTTGGTGTACCAACTAGCCTGACTGGTCAACCGCGACCAAGGACGAATCGCTCCTTCGTCGAGGGTGAGGTTGGGATTAGGCAAAACTAACTCTGGGTCAATAATTAAGCGTACGCCGAGGCCGTGACAGGTTGGACAGGCGCCGCTTGGCGAGTTAAACGAGAACGAGCTCATAGTGATTTCCGGGAACTCGTGCTGACATTGGCCACACTGATAGACGTACTCGAGCTTAGTTTGTCCGGTAGTTTTGTTCTTTTGGCGAATTGGCTTGCGTTCACGTTTGACCTCGGCCTGACAGACCGGACAGAAAACCGTCCCGACTTTGGCATAAAGCAGGCGTAGATAATCATAGATCTCACTCATGGTGCCAACGGTTGAACGAGGCGAACGGGCGGCTGACTTTTGATCGATCGAGATAGCCGGCGACAGCCCCTCGATAAAATCAACATCAGGTTTTTCGAGAACCCCTAAAAACTGTCTGGCGTAGCTCGAGAGTGACTCGACATAACGACGCTGACCCTCGGCATAGATGGTGTCAAAGGCTAAAGAGGATTTACCCGACCCTGAAAGTCCAGTAATAACTGTCAACTGATTCTTAGGAATCTTGAGGGTAATATTCTTGAGATTGTGGACGCGGGCGCCAGAGACGGTGATGAATTGTTTCATAAGCTTGACTCAAATCTGTGATCGTGGTGTTTTACTTGACACGGTCAACTAGATTAACAGATTTGAGAGCTGGCGTCAAGCCGAAATTAGGCTAATTTGAGTAACTTAGCCTTGATGCGGCGAATTCCAGCGCTACTCGCCTCTTCTTTGAGAATTTTAAACTGGCCAAATTGGGCTAACTGTCCGGTAGATTGAACATGCGGTCCACCGCAAAACTCCAGACTGATCGGCTTGGTGTCGGTGCCTATTGTGTAAACGCTAACGATATCGCCGTATTTAGCCCCAAACTCCGCCTGTGCCCCAAGTTTTTCGGCCTCGGTCTTGGCGATTTGTTGCTGATTAACCGGCAGATCGGCCTCGATCCACTGATTGACCTGTGTTTCGAGCTTAGTTAGCTCCTCGGCCGTCAGTTTGTGATCGGCGTTAAAGTCGAGTCGCAGTCGCTCGCTTGTGACATTAGAGCCGCGTTGCTTGGTTTTCGGACCAAGGCTCTGCTGCAGAGCGGCTAACAACAGGTTGTGAGCGGTGTGATGAGCAATCGTGGCCGGTTCGTGATCGGCTAAGCCACCGACAAAGGCGGCCTGGCTGAGCTGACGGCTGACGGCTTGATGGGCGGCGAAACGCTCCTCAAAGGCGGCTTTATCCGTCGTTAAGCCTTGCTCCTCGGCTAACGATTCGATAACCTCGTAAGGCAGTCCAAAGGTATCGTAAAGCTGAAAGGCAGTGGCAGTGGCGAGAGTCTTGTCGGTTTGAGGCTGTAGTTTGAGTAATCTATTCAGTTCAGCCTTGCCGAGTTCGAGAGTCCGGGCAAAACGCGTTAGCTCCTCTTCGATCACCAGACAGATATTGCCGTAATCGAGGGCGAGCGAGCCAGTCCCGGCGTAGATATCGAGGATTGGCTCAAGCGCCGCTAACAGGTCAGCGGTTGTCAGGTTGAGTTTGAGGCTGGCCAAGCCGAGCCGTCGCAGCAGTCGACGCAGGATATAACCCTGAGTTTTATTACTCGGCCGAACGCCATCGTTAATCAGAAAGGCGCTAGCTTTAAGGTGGTCGGCAATAATTCGGAGATTAAGCTGTTGCTCCTCGGTCGGCTGGCCAGTAATTTGCGCCAGCGCTTGCAGTTTATTGACGATCGGTGCCAAGAGATCGGTAGCATAGACATCGCTAACCTGTTGCATCACTAAAGCGATGCGTTCGAGGCCAAGACCGGTATCGACACCGAGTTCAGTTAGCGGTTCGAGCTGATTCTCGCCGGTCATCAGATATTGATTAAAGACGACGTTGCCGACTTCGATTTCGTCGACATAGATCTCGGTTGTTGGTCCGCAAGGCGAACCGACTCCCAGTGCCCAGAAGTTATCTTCGCCTTCAAAACGAATTTGGTCATTGGGATAGCCGAGCGAGGCCCAGATCTCGGCCGATTCATGGTCGGCCGGTACACCCTCTTTACCCTGATAAACGGTGACATAGCTCCGCTCGATGGCGATATTCAGCCGCTTAAAGAAAAAGTTATAGGCAAGTTCGATAGCGGTCCGTTTAAAATAAGGGGTGTTGGAGTCGAGAGCCTCGACAGTGCCAGCTCGGTAGCCAAAAGAAAAAAAACCAAGCATCTCGAAAATCGTCAGGTGACGATTATCCCCGACCTCGTCGATATCGATAGTGCGAATGACTGGTTGGGCAGTGGCTAGCCGGCAATGAGGCGCCAGGGCTGGCTTGGCATAGTAGTCTTTGAACTGCTGCATACCGGCAACAGTAAAGAGGACCGAAGCGTCGCCCTCGGGTAAGAGTGGAGCGGCCGGCCAATGGCTATGGCCAGACTCGGCCAACAGATTAAAAAAAGCTTGACGGATGTCTTGGGATGTCATGATGGTGTTGATTAAGGTTGGTTGCCGATTAAGTAACGCCAGATGGTGGCCCGAACGCTATCGGGTGTGGCGGTTTCGCCGCTGGCCTGTCGAAGCTCCCACTGAACGAAATCGTCGGTATATGAAGGAGTCGCCGTGAGGATCTTGTTGGCGTAGCCAAGTGACGAGCTCGGATAGCCGCTACCGCCGTTGAGATAGTTTTGACCCTTGGCCGGTCCGGCGTTGTAGCCGATCATTACTGCCTTGAGATATTCAGGGTTGTTCCATTGGGCTTTGTCAGCTCCACCGCTATATTTGCCCATGATGTAGTGAATATAGCAAGTGCCCATTTTATAACTAATCGCCGGGTCCGTAAAGGTGCTGGCGTTGAGGCCGCTGATGCCGTAATTAACCGCTACACCGTAGCCGGTAGGCCGTAACAGTTGCATCACGCCAACTGCTCCTGCCCCAGAGGCCGCTCCGGGTCGAAAGCCGCTCTCGGCCCGTGCCACCGAGGCGATGAAACCACGCATCTCGCGCGGAACCTGACAGTGATCGACTGCGTCGGTGATCATCTGGTAATGGCTATCGGGGATAGGTGGATAGAGCAAGCTCGCATAAGGAGCATTATTGCGAAAGATAATAAAACCAGCCGTCACGATAAAGACCAAGCTAAACAAAGCTCGGATAGTTCGGGCATTAAGTTTATTCCAGATCATAGGTTTAGTTTAGCACAGAAGTGATTAATGTATTATATCGACTGCTCGCTCGATAATGTTTATATGAAGAGGCTATCTATAACTAAGTCAGAATGTTAATTTCTCAGTTAAGCTCTTGACGAAAAGCATCTTTTAGCAAACTTAAATTTTCCTTGGTCGGAGAATGGATGAATGTACTTAAAGAGGTTGATGTTTGCAAATCGGAATATAGATCCATTTTATCCAATTCGTATTCAAGCCATTGCTTAAGTCCATTTTTTTGAATACCTAAGTCGCTAAGATCGTCAATATGATTTATAGTTATAACTCGATTACGAGAGGGATTGTTTTCTGGTCTATTATGCTCGTACACTGAAGATACTCGGTAGATCTTAGAGTAGTTAGTAAGTCTAAGATCATAAATCTTATTTTTTCTATAAGCCCTTAAACCATGAATGAACGCTAAGTAGCCTAAAAGTACAGGAAGAATGGATTGTATCAAGTAGCCAAATATTGAGCTTAGGATCTGGATTAACAAGTGGAATTCAGACACGAGTCCTACTTTCGGTTTGGTGCCGGGAGCGGGACTCGAACCCGCACAGGTTTTGCCTAGCGGATTTTAAGTCCGCCGCGTCTGCCATTCCGCCACCCCGGCTTGAGGTGATCAGCTAAGTGCAATATGCCAGTTTTCTGACTCTTTGACAAGTCTAGCCGGCAAACTAAAGCCGGCGGCTCGCCGTAATCCCCCACCCCGGAGCCAGCCAGCCAGCTCGCCCAGGTCGATCTTTTGGCTCTCCGTTCTTAAACTGCCGCGCAATCCATCGGCTGTTTCATAAATTAACAAAGCAACGCTCGCTTCGTTGGCTTGGTTCATTAAGTTAATTAAACCGGCCGCCTCGCTGGGATCGGCCTCGAGCTCGGCAAAATCTGCTAGAGTCAGCACGCTAATCAGTAATTTGTACTTTTCATTTAACCAGCTATTCTCGAGGGCTCGGCCCCAGAGGCGCAATTGAGCTAACG